>JARRMH010000001.1:0-53498 GCA_037386205.1 Woeseiaceae bacterium
GTGCACGATCTTCGCACGTGGCAAGACGCGCGCGCCGCGATCGCCGACATGTACGTTCGCGGTGCGCCCCTGATCGGCGCAACAGCAGCGTGGGGTCTGTACCTGGCCGCCATCGAGTCCCCCCGGGCGGCGGCCGTCGCCGAGGCCGCCCGCCAGCTGCTCGAATCACGACCGACGGCCGTCAACCTCCGCTGGGCGGTCGAGCGCGTTCTGCATTTGCTGGATACGACCGCTGAGTCCGAGCTTGCGGACCGCATACGGCGCGAGGCCCAAGCAATCTGCGACGAGGACATCGAGATCAGCCGGGGCATCGGAACGCACGGCCTGGCTTTGCTCGAGGAGATCGCGAAGCAGAAGCCCGGCGAGCCGGTCAACGTACTGACGCATTGCAATGCCGGTTCGCTCGCGACGATCAACTACGGGACCGCCACGGCCCCGATCTACTTTGCGCACGAGCGCGGGATCGACGTGCACGTCTGGGTCGACGAGACCCGGCCCCGTAACCAGGGGTCGCAGCTCACGGCATGGGAACTCGCCGAAAGCGGCGTTCCGCATACACTTGTCGTCGACAATGCAGGCGGTCATCTCATGCAACACGGGTTCGTCGACATCGTGATCACCGGTACCGACCGCACGACTCGCTGCGGCGACGTCGCCAACAAGACGGGCACCTACCTGAAAGCCCTGGCCGCGCGCGACAACGACATTCCTTTTTACGTCGGATTGCCATCGACGACGATCGACTGGCGCAGCCGGGACGGGGTGCGAGACATCCCGATCGAAGAGCGCGATGCCGCCGAAGTCAGCCACGTCTACGGCATCAGCGATGGCCGGCCGACCTGGGTCCGTACCACGGCCACCGGCACGCCGATCAGTAACTATGCCTTCGACGTGACGCCGGCCCGGCTCGTGACTGGCCTGATTACCGAGCGCGGCATCTGCGAGGCCTCTGAAAAGGGGCTGCTGGAACTGTTCCCCGAAATGTCGGACCGGTGAGCCTCGACGAAGGCTACATCAAGTACTCAATGGAGTGGTCGTTTGCCCCGCCGCCCATGCCGGCCGTCGCGCGCGAACTCGAAACCTGGCGGCGGCCGCTGTACGAGGCCGGCCTGATCGGCCATTACGACGATCTCGACATCGGTTATGGCAATATCAGCCGCCGCTGCGGCGAGCCCGGGCAGTTCCTGATCAGTGGCACGCAGACGGGCGAGATCGCGGCCACCTCTGAACGGCACTACGCGCTCGTCACGTCGGTCGACATCGACGCCAATACCGTGACGTGCGTGGGCCCCGTCAGGGCATCCTCGGAAGCGATGACCCATGCTGCAATCTATGCCCTCGACGCCCGTATCGAAGCGGTCGTGCACGTGCACAGCAGGCGGCTTTGGCAACGCTATCGGGACGAGTTGCCCACGACCGACGCCGCGGTGGCCTACGGCACTCCGGCGATGGCGCGGGAGTTTGCGCGGCTCTTCGCCGGGGCCGCTTTCGAGCAAACGCAGACCGCGGTCATGGGAGGACACGAAGAGGGCCTGGTCAGCTTCGGGCCGTCCCTTGCAGACGCCGCCCGCCGCATGCTCAGTCTCGCTCGTCCGGAGGAACCGGGACCAGGTTGAAGCGAAACGTGCGGCAGGCCTTGATGTTCGGCACCGTCTCGCCGGGGGGAATCGGCCGCCACGTCGACCGGCGAATCGCCACGACTGCCGGCTTCTCGAACAAGCGGTGCGTGCTGTTACGGACGGTGACGCGTTGCGGAAAGCCATCGCGCGAGATATCGAAGCAGACTTGCACTTCGCCTTCGATGCGCCGCATGCGAGCCTCTTCGGGATACTCGGGGACGATCGTGTTGGCCGGCATCCGGTCGTAATCGGTATCGATCGGCTCCACACCGTTCTGTGCAGCGGCCGGCAGCACCAGCATGCAGCCGGCCACCACCCCGGCCAGCCTACAGCTTCGTATCACTGTCGGCCGTCTCGTCACCGCGATCCCGACGTTCGTCGATTTCTACGGTCGGAACGACCGGATCGGTCGCATCGAGAAGTTTCGCCTTGGTGAGCGCCAGGTTTTTCGACTTCGGCCGCAGCTCCTGCCCCTTCCTGACGTCCTCTTCAGACAACTCGTACTCGCCGAGTTCGAGATAGACCAGCGCCCGGTTGTTATACGCGCGCCAGAACCCCGGGTCCTCTTCCAGTACGCGGTTGCACGCCTGCAACGCTTGCTGCGGCTTCTTGACCATGAGGTAGCCGGCGCAGAGATTCGACAGCGCGGCCTTGGTCTCGTGAGAACCCCGGGCGAACTCGAGACCCTTTTCGGTCAGCTCCACGCCGCGCTCGAAGTCGCCCCTGACGAGTGCGTCCGCGCCGTCAGAGAGATACGGATTGCGCGGCCCGATGACCGTTTTGTGGCTGTCGAGCGTGTCGCTGCTCGTGCGCTGCGCCGCGGCGTTGTCTGCAGCGAACAGCAGACCGGCGAGAATGATCGTACCTGCCGCCAATACTTTGATCTTCATTTCAGGACTCCCCTCCGCGCGGCCCGACTTCAGCCGCTGATGTAGTTCTCCAGCTGTTCTATTTCGAGTTGCTGGTCGGAGATGATGGCCTGGACGAGATCGCCGATCGAGATCATACCGATGACGCGGTTCCCGGCTACGACGGGAAGGTGACGAATGCGCTTCTCGGTCATTAGAGTCATACATTCATTGACACTCTGTTCCGCCGCCGCTGTGATGACATCGGTCGACATAACTTCCTCGACCTTGGTCGTCTCCGACGAGCGTCCCTTTAGTATGACCTTGCGCGCGTAGTCGCGTTCCGTAATGATGCCGACAATTTTCTCGCCTTCCATGACGAGCAATGAACCAACGACATGATCGGACATCAGGCTGATGGCGTCGTATACCGACGCGTCCCGGGCGATCGATACGACGTTTGCCCCTTTGTGATCAAGTAAATGCTGAACGAGCTTCATCCTGCTTCCCCTTGGTCGATGCCGGCTGGTGCCTCGGTAGAAGTTTAGCAGATGCAGCCTAGCCGTCCTGTTCGACCGTCCCCTTGACGTCCGAGAAACTGATGCTGCCGCTCCCTGCATCGATGATAACCAGGTCCTGACCGACCTTCCGGACGCGGATGCTGCCGGAACCGTCGTCGATCGTAACGGTCCCGCCGACGTCCTCGATCGTGATACTGCCGGAACCGTCATTGACATAGACGTCGCCGGTCGCATTGGAAACGTCGATCGAACCCGACCCATCGTCGATCTGCACGGCTCCCACGTTGCGCAGCTCGATGGAGCCGGAACCGTCGTCGATGACGATATCGGCATCAAGGTCCTCGACGTCGATCGAACCCGACCCATCGTCGATACGCGTGGCGAGCCCCGCCGGGGCCGTCACTTCGACGTCCACCCGCCCGCCGGAGCCCCGGCTCCACATCGACTGCTCTACGTCGGTAACGAGCCTGACCGTTTCCCCTTCGCGCTCCAGGCTGATTTTCACCTGTTCGCTGATAAACGCCCGCGCTTCGTCCTCGTCGCCATCGTCGATGACGATTCTCGCCCGTACTTTTATCGTCTCCTGACCCGCGACGCCCCGGACGTCGAGGCTGCCCGCGCCCACGTCGATGATAAATTGACGCGCTCCGTCGGCCGACACACCGAGCTCACGGACCTCCTGGTAATCGTCTGCGGCGACCGCCGTGAAACAGGCAAGGCCAAGGGCCGTGGCGACGAGAATGCGCATATCAATCCCCTTGTCGATTTTCCGCGAATGGATATTTCTTGGATACCGGCCGGAGCCGTTTGGTTGCAATCACTGCCGCCCGCGACGATAGGGGGCGAGACGCGTTTCCAGATCGGCGGCCGGATGCCATTTGCCGCGCAGCATGACGCCGTGAATACGGCGCCCGTTGCCGATGTCGTCCAGCGGGTTTGCATCGAGCAGAACGAGGTCCGCATCGCGGCCGACCGCGACGCTGCCGGTGTTGGTGCCGAGAAATTCGGCAACTGCAACGGTGCCGGTTCGCAAAGCCTCGTACGGGCTGAGCCCTGCCGCGACGAGGACGTCGAGCTCCCGGTGCGTGGCGAATCCGGGCACGTTGAATATCTGCGGCGAATCGGAGCCGAGCAACAGGCCGGCGCCGGCGCGGTGCAACTCCAGAATCAGCCGGCGGCGCAATTCGACGGCCAGCATCGCGACCTCGGGGTCGTAATCCCGTTCCGCGAGTTGCGACTCTTTCGCCTGCACCCAGTTCTCGACCGTTGCGGCCGGCATGTAGCGCATTTCAGGCCGGCTGCGCAGCTCCGCAACGGGCGTCGTATCGACGAGCTGCTCGACGAGAACCTCGGTGGGCACGTTCCACGTGCCAGCTTCGGCCGTCGCGCGTGCAATGGCGGCGATCTGCCCGCGATCGATGTCGTCGGCCAGAAAAACGTCGAAGAAGCCGCCGTAGCCTCCTTCGCCGTGGTTATCCTTCGGCAGCAATTCGGCGAAATAGCCGTCGAGGTGGTCGATCGTGGCCATATTGAGCGCCAGTGCCCGCCGGACACCGGCCGCGACCGGGACGTGGCCGGCGAAAGGAATGCCGACCTCGTTGGCCGTCGCGGCGGCCATTTCGAACTCGTCCCGCGTCAGGCCGGGATGGATCTTGATGAAATCGTAGCCCGCCGCGTGCTGCTCGCGCACCATCCGGCGCGCCTCCTCGGCGCCGTTGACCGAGCGCCCGTTGAGGGACGGACCGGACGTCACCAAGCGTGGACCGAAGGTGGTGCCGGTTGCAAGATCGTCGCGTAACCCGATATGAGACGGCCGACCCAGCATGCCCCGGATCGTCGTCACGCCGTTCGCCACGTACAGCGCAAAGTAACGTTCGATTTCCGGCGTACCGGCTTCCGGAACGTGGGCATGCATCTCGGCGAGGCCGGGCATGAGATAGCGGTCGGTGCCATCGACGAGGCTCGCATGCTCGGGTATCGGTACCTCGTCGACCGGGCCGACGGCCGCGATCGTGCCATCACGGACCACGACAGTCTGCTGCCTGATGATGCCCTCCGTCGTCATCGGCACGACGTTGACGTTGACGAATGCGGTCGTCTCGGCGGCCAGGGCCGGCAGAGACAGACAGGCAGCCAGGGTCATCAGCAGGCGTCGTATCACGCGTTTCTCTCCTGTTCAGTGTCAGGGACCGGCAACCCGCCATCGAGTTCCAGCCCTTCGAGTTCATCCAGAACCGTGTCCGCAATGTTACCGCCGCAGATGACGACAACGACTTTTTTTCCCGCGACCGCGGCGCGGCGCTGCAACAGGGCGGCGACCGCAACGCCGGCGGCCCCTTCGATCACATCCTGCTCGCTGCGCATGAAGTCCCGCATCGCCCGGGCGATCTGTGGCTCGCTCACCTCGACCCATTCATCGACGACGCGGCGGCTCAGCGGAAACGTCACGGCGTCCGGTTCGATGCCGCCAGCCGTGCCGTCCGACAATGTGGCCTCGCTCGGCAGCTCGAGTATCTGCCCGGCCGCCACCGAACGCGCCATGACCGGTGACGCGAGCGGCTGACAACCAACGACCCGGATGCGCTCGTCGTGGTGCTTGAGGACACTGCCGATACCGCCCACCAGCCCGCCGCCGCCGACAGCGACGAAGACAACATCGACATCCGGCAGGTCCTCGAGTATCTCGATGCCGATGGTTCCCTGTCCCGCGATGACTTCCTCATCGTTGTACGGGGAGAGGTAGAACATGCCGTGTTGCCGGGCGTACGTGCGCGCGTGCTGCTCGGTATCGAGGCCGTCGCTGCCGAAATATCGCACCGTCCCGCCGTAATGCTCGATCTTTGCCACCTTGGCACGCGAGGTCCGCTTGGGCACGAAGATCACGCCTCGAACGCCGAGTCGTTGCATCGCACAGGCTACGGCTGCGCCGTGATTGCCGCTGGATGCCGCCACGCAGCCTCGCGCTCGCTGCTCGTCGCCGAGCGCAAGCAGTCGATTACTCGCACCGCGCAGCTTGAACGAGCCGGTAACCTGCCGATTCTCGAGCTTGAATCGAACCTCGGCGCCGAGGCGCTCGCTGAACACGGCGGAGTGCCGCAACGGCGTTCGCTCGACGAAATCGGCAATGCGCCTGGCCGCCTGGTTTGCGAGTGTCGCCATCGCGGCCGGCACGTTACATCTGCCCCTCGATGGGCAGGAAGCTCATCAGCTTGGTAAGAAAACGTCGCCAGACGCTCGTGTGCGGCTCGGTCGTGATCACCTCGTCCCCGCCGACGGCTCGCAACGACCACTGCAACTTGATTTTTTTCGACAGGCCAAGCTCATAGGAATTCACGGGCAGCGTATTGAGGATGCTGGTCGCCATGATATTGGCCAGTTCGGCCGACTCGACGGCAAATCCCATCTCGGTATTGAGATACAGGGAACGAGGATCGAGATTGAATGAGCCGACGAATGAGCGGCAGCGGTCCACCGTGGCAACCTTGGAGTGCAGCGTCAGGGTCCCGTCCGACTGTGTCGATTCGTGCCATGGCCGCAGTTCGTAGAGTTCGACGCCGCCGCGCAACAAGGGCTTGCGGTAACGCGCGTACACGGCGTGCACGCTCTTGTGGTTGGTTGACGCCAGTGAGTTGGTCACGATGACAACGCGTACCCCTTTGTTCACGAGCGACTCGAGGAAATCGACGCCCTGTTGCTGTGGCACGAAGTAGGGAGAAATAATGATCAGTTCGCGCTTGGCTGCCGAGACCATCTTCTGGAGATATCTTAGCGACGCGCTCGGCTCGTGGCGGATAAGGCTGCGCACCTTCTCGGGATGATCCTGGACGACCTCTACCTTTGCGTCGATCAGGTCGAGCTCCTGTGCGACCAGTTCGTCGATCAGGTGGTTGTCTACCGCCCCGAGGAACGGCCCGTCCCGATGCGCATCCACGAGTTTACTGGCTTCCTCGAGCGACTCCTCGACGCGACCGTGCGCGACGAGCTTATCGAATGCAGAAATCGGGATCGCTTCGCGCGAGTTCCAGTACTCGTCAAAGCCATCCGAAACCTCATCGACGGGCGAGCCGACCGCCAGCAGATCTTCATCGATGAATTCGGTGGTCCCGCCGGTCTGGTAATACTCATCCGCAAGGTTGCGTCCACCGACAATCGTCACCTGGTTGTCAACCGTGAACGTCTTGTTGTGCATGCGCCGGTTGAGGATATTGAAATTTGCCAGAAGGCTGATGAACCGCGATCGACGCCGCGGAAAGGGGTTAAATACGCGCACTTCGATGTTCGGATGCTCGTCCAGCGACAGCAGGCCCGAATCGACATCGTCGGTCAGGGCATCGTCCATGAGCAGGCGGACGCGTACTCCGCGATCGGCGGCCGCCGCCAACTCCAGGGCGATGAGATTGCCGCTGACGTCATCCTTTATCAGGTAACTCTGGATATCGATCGTCCGCTCTGCGCGGGCGATCAAGCCGATGCGCGCTCCGAGCGCGTCGCCGCCGGTATCGAGGCGATAAACCGCTGCGGTGGCCTCGCGACCTTCGAACCACCCGGCGACGGCCCTGCCGAGCACGGTATCGGCCGTATCGGTCGCCTTGAGCGACTCGATTCGCGACGGCAGCTTGAAAAAGCGCTGGTACCGGGGCGGCAGTCGGCTGCCGACGAGTGTCGAGAACATTCCCATATCGCCGTAGTCTCCGCCTCCCTTGTGCTGCACGCAATTTTACAGAATCCCGCCACGCGCACCGGATCGTTGCGCGCTGCCGGCCGATGTGCCAGCATCGTCCTTCGTCCGACAAAGGCACACCTGTCGAAAGGCAGGGCCGCAAAACCTCCGGTCTAAGGAACTTTCTACGACAGCGGGGTTACCGACGCGTCACTGCGGCATGCGCCGCAGCCGATGTCTTTGGCAGGGCAACACCGATGCTGGAGACACGAATGGCTTCCCCGAGATTCCGTGACACCGGCCGCTTCGTGCGGCGCCCCGCCACGATCAAGACGCTGCGCCCCGCGACCCTTGCCGACCTGATGCGGTGCCTCGACCCGGCCAGCCGAATGAGGACGCCTATTCGAATCCGCGGCGCGGGAACGGCGGCCACCGACTGCAACAGCTGTGCTTCGGGGACGCTCATTGATATGACCGGCCTCGACCGTATCCTGCGGATCGACCCCTGTAACCGGACAGTGACTGCCGAAGCCGGCGTGCGTCTCGGTGCGCTCGTCGAGGCGCTGGCCGCCGAAGGTCTCGAACTCGTGGGCAACCATGACCAGATGGAACGCACGCTCGGCGGAGCGATCGCGTCACCCTGCATCGGCGCCGGCATTGGCGGCAAGGCCGCCTACCTGTCGACCCAGCTGCTCAGCCTCAAGCTCGTCACGTCAGAGGGCAAGCTGATGTCGGTAACCCACAAACAACGTCACCTGCTGAACGCAATACGCCTCTCGTATGGCCTGCTCGGCGCCATCTACGAGGTAACGCTGCGGGTGCGCCCGATTGCGATGTTCACCGCGGATCATCGCAGCATGGATATCACGTGTTTTGCCGATGTCGCCAACAGGCTGGCGCGCGCCGACGTGGGACAAAGATTCTACATCCTGCCCTACCGCGATCGCGTTTACCTCGACCTCAGGCGGTACGGGCGTTCGGCCGGCAGCGCCAACGATACGGGCTGGAAAATCAAGGACTTCGGGGAGAGCACCGTACTGCCACACGTGTTCAAGTCCCTGAACCGCGTGCTGCCCATTCCGGCCGTCCGCTACCGGCTCATGGACAGGATCAGCACGGCAACGCACGGGCTCGTGAACACGAAACTGGTCACTACCGGTAACAACGCCACGGCCACGGGGCCGCGCCGACGCCGCAAACCGAGAAACCTCTGGCAGTCGACCTGGTGTTTCCCGGCATCCGATTTTTCAGTGGTGATCAAGGCCTATCGCGAGTTCTGCAACACGACACTGGCGACATCGGGATTTCGTACCGACATGCCGGCGCTCGGCTTTCGTCTCGGCAGGGACACCTCGGCGTTGCTCTCGCCGTCGTTCGATGAGCCACTCGTCGCCCTGCACACGATGTCGACCAACGACAAGGGCTGGGAGGACTTCGTCATCGACCTCGCGCAGTTCGCGGAAAACTGGGGTGGCGTACCCCTGTTCAACCTGACGCGCGCAACCCGGGCCGAGTACACGCGGCAGATCTATGGCGACCGGCTCGAGTTCTTCCGCAAGATTCGCCGTCAGCTCGACCCCCGGGGACGCTTGCTGAACCCGTTTCTCGCCCAGTACTTCAGCTAGGACGCCCGGGATGAGGGGTTACACCCGCCCTCTTTACTTTATATATCGAACTGATACCATGCATCGCCCCGATATATACAGGCAGCAGCGGCTGCCGGGTGTGCACCATGGATGTAAAAACCGTTTGTCTCGGCATGCTGACCGAGGGTCCGGCCTCGGGCTACGACCTCAAGAAACAGTTCGAATCGACGTTTGGCCACTTTTTCGCGGCCGGTTACGGGTCGATCTACCCTGCCCTGTCGTCACTCGCTGACGAAGGCCTCGTCAGCTGCGAGGAGATCCCCCAGGACGGCAAGCCCGACCGCAAGGTCTACGAGATCACGCCAGCCGGACACGACTACCTGTGCGAGGCGCTGCGCGACCCCTGCCCCTGTCACAAGGTCCGCTCGGAATTCCTGGCAGCCATGTTCTTTGCCCACCTGATGCGCCCCGAGGACGTCGAGACCGTCCTCGAAAATCGCCTGGAAGACATCGCCCGTTACCAGGCGATGTTCCGGCAATTCGAGGTCGAAAACGCATCCGACTGGCCGGAAGGCAAGAAATTCGTGCTCGGATTCGGCAAGGCGATAGCCAGCGCCATGGAAGCCTACATTGCCGAGAATCGTCATCTCCTGGTGTCACAATCGACGGCCAAAGCCGCCAACGGCTAAAGGAATCTGAGTCATGCAACCCGGTTTTCTCCAACGCCATAAATCCTGGCTGCTGTCCGGCGTCATCGTTGTCGCCGTGACCCTGTGGGTCGTGTCCGGTCAACTCGGCGGGCGCGACGCGGAGGACGCGGACGCGGCCACCGCGCCGGCCACTGCAGCCGGGCCGCAAAAGGACGCCGTGCGGGTTCGCACCCAGTCCGCCGAGGAAGTCACGCGAACGATCGTGGTCAACGGCGAGACGGCCCCGGCGCGCGTCGTCGAGCTGGCCGCCGAGACCGATGGCCGCGTCGATTTTATCGGTGCGCAACGCGGGGCCAGCCTCGAGCGGGGCGACGTCATCGTCCGGCTCGACGAGCGTGACCGGGCCGCGCGCCTGGCCCAGGCCGAGGCAATCGTCAGGCAACGCGAAGTGGAATACGAGGCGCGCCAGCAACTGAAGGGCCAGAGTTACGTGTCGGAGGCCCAGCTGCAGGAAGCCGTCGCGATGCTCGAAACCGCGCGCGCCGAGCTCACCCGGGCGCGCCTCGATCTCGAGTATATGACCATTCGGGCGCCGTTCGCCGGCGCCTTGCAGTCGCGCCACGTGGAGATCGGCGATTTCGTGAAATCCGGCGACCGCATCGCGACCTATGTCGACAACCGGACCATCATTGTCAGCGCCAACGTGTCGGAGTTCGATGCCGGCATGGTCGAGGTCGGTGAAATGGCCGAGGCCCGGCTGGCGACCGGCGAGACCCTGCAGGGTCGCATACGCTATGTCGCTCCGGTGGCCGACGACGCAACCCGCACGTTCGCGGTCGAACTCGAAGTCGACAACACGGACGGCCGCCTGCGCGCGGGCGGCACCGCCGAGCTGCGCATCCCGGGTGAGGTCGTGCTCGCGCATCGTGTCGCGCCATCGCTGCTGACGCTCGATGATGCCGGCAACGTCGGCGTCAAGATCGTCAACGAGCAGGGCCGGGTCGAATTCGTCGTTGCCGACATCGCGCTGTCGTCCAATGACGGCGTCTGGCTGGCGGGGCTGCCTGAAACGGCGACGATCATTACGGTCGGCCAGGGTTACGTGACGCCCGGCACATCGGTAGCCGCGATACCGGAAAGCGCGGTCGAAACCGCCGTTGCGATCAAGGATGCCGGGGACGCCGACTGATGGGCCTGATCGAAACAGCAATGTCACGGTCGCGCACCGTCGTATTGACGTTGCTGGTCGTCCTGGTCGGCGGGATCGTCGCGTACCTGACGATTCCCAAGGAAGCCGAGCCCGACATCGAAATTCCTATCATCTACGTCAGCATCGTGCACGAGGGGATTTCGCCCGAAGACGCGGAACGACTGCTGATCAGACCGATGGAACAGGAGCTGCGTTCGATCGAAGGGGTCAAGGAAATGATCGCGAACGCCTATGAAGGCGGCGCCAACGTTCAGCTCGAGTTCGATGCCGGGATCGATACGAAGCGCGCACTTCAGGACGTTCGCGAGAAGACCGATCTCGCGCAGGCCAAGTTGCCGAACGAGACCGAGGAGCCGACCGTCAACGAGGTCAAGATGTCACGCTTCGACCCGATGCTCGTTCTCAACCTTGCGGGTGACGTTCCCGAGCGCACGCTGACGACGATCGCCCGGGACCTCAAGGATAAGCTCGAGGGTGTCAACGGGGTGCTCGAAGTCAACCTCGTCGGCACCCGCGAAGAACTCATGGAGGTCGTGGTCGACCCACTCGCAATGGAGAGTTATGGACTCGACCAGGCGCAGATCATTCAGTTCGTCAGCCGCAACAACCGGCTGGTCGCGGCAGGCGCGCTGCACGCCAGCGAGGGGCGTTTCCCGGTCAAGGTACCGGGGGTATTCAAGAGCGCCGACGACGTTCTGAACCTGCCGATCAAGGCCGTCGGCGGGCGCGTCGTGCATTTCAAGGACATAGCCGAGGTACGCAGGACCTACAAGGACGCCGAGAGCGTGGCACGGCTCAATGGCAAACCTGCGCTCGCGATCGAGGTCGTGCAGCGCGCCGGTGCCAATATTCTCGCCACGATCGACGAGGTCAAGCGCGTGGTCGAGGAGGAACGGGCGTACTGGCCGGGCGGCCTCGAGATCGTCGCCTCGCGGGACAAGTCGAAAGACGTCAACGACATGTTGACGGAACTGCAGAACAACGTGCTTGCGGCGGTGCTGCTCGTTTTCATCGTCATCATCGGCATACTCGGCATTCGGTCGGCCCTGCTGGTCGGTGTCGCGATCCCGGGCAGCTTCCTGCTCGGCATCCTGCTGATCGGTTCGTTCGGCGTGACGATCAACATGATGGTGCTGTTTGCTCTGATCATGGCCGTCGGCATGCTCGTCGACGGCGCCATCGTCGTCACTGAGATGGCCGATCGCCGCATGGCCGAGGGTGCCACCCGCCACGACGCGTACGCGCGCGCCGCAATCCGCATGGCCTGGCCGATCATCGCCTCGACCTGCACGACGCTGGCCGCGTTCGTGCCGCTGGCGCTGTGGCCCGGGATGACCGGCGAATTCATGAAGTACCTGCCGATCACACTCATCGCGGTGCTGTCGGCGTCGCTGTTCATGGCGCTGCTCTTCGTACCCACGCTGGGCGCCATCTTCGGCCGAACCGGCGCCGATTCCGACGCGGCACGGCGCAATCTCGCTGCCGCCGAGACCGGCGATCTCGATGACGTGACGGGCTGGACAGGCAGGTACGTGCGCTTCCTGAAACGTTCACTGCACCGGCCCTGGGTCAACGTGGGCGCCGTGTCGGGGCTGCTGATCCTGATCTACAGTGCGTTCTTCCTGTTTGGCAAGGGCGTCGAATATTTTCCCGACGTCGAACAGCCCTTCGGCATGGTCGACATTCGCGCGCGCGGCGACATGTCGATCGAGGAACGTGACCGGCTCGTGCGCCAGGTCGAAGAGCGCCTGCTCGACATGCCCGAAATCGAGTTCCTCTACGCGAAGACGGGCAGCAGCGACCAGGCGGCCGAAGACCAGATCGGCTCGCTGACATTGAACTACATCGACTGGGACCAGCGCCGTCCCGCCGACGATATTCTGGCGGAGGTCCGCGAACGCACGCAGGACCTCGTCGGCATCCGGATCGAAACGCGCAAACCGGATCCCGGTCCGCCGATCGGCAAGCCCATTCGGATCGAGTTTTCCTCGCGTGTCCCCGACGCGCTCGAGGAGACGGTCGAGCGGGTGCGCGATTTCCTCGAGACGCACGACGAGGTCGTCAACATCGAAGACAGCCGGCCACTGCCGGGTATCGAGTGGCAGATCAGGGTCGACCGCGCCGAAGCGGCGCGCTTCGGCGCGGACGTGTCGCTGGTCGGCTCGATGGTGCAGCTCGTCACCAATGGCATCAAGATCGGTGAATACCGCCCCGATGACAGCGACGACGAAATCGAGACGAGCTGCGTATTCCCAGCGACCAGGGCCTCGTGCCGATCAGCACGTTCATCGAACGTGTTCCCGCGCAGCAGGTCGGTACGATCCGGCGCATCGACATGCACCGGACGCTGGCCATCGATGCCGACGTCGCCGCCGGCGTGCTCGTCGACGACGTGGTCAGGCAGCTTCTCACGGAGATTCCCGAGCTCGACCTCGATCCCCGTGTAAGCTGGTCATTCAGCGGCAGCACGGAAGACCAGCGCGAAGACATGGCCTTCCTCGAACGGGCCATGATGATGGCGCTCGCCATCATGGCCATTATCCTGGTCACGCAGTTCAACAGCATCTACCAGGCAGGCCTGATCCTTACGGCGGTGCTGTTTTCGACGGGGGGCGTATTGCTCGGCCACCTCGTGATGGGCAAGCCATTCGGGGTCATCATGTCCAGCGTGGGCGTGATCACGCTGGCCGGCATCGTGGTGAACAACAATATCGTGTTCATCGACACCTACAACGTGTTGCGCAGCCGCGGCGACAAAGCGTTCGATGCGGTCCTGCGCACCTGTGCCATTCGCCTGCGGCCGGTCCTCCTGACGACGGTGACGACGATCGTCGGCCTCTTGCCGATGGTGCTCGGCATCAACATCAACCTGATCGAGCGCGAGGTCTCGATCGGCGCTCCCAGCTCCCAGTGGTGGACCCAGCTGGCCTCCTCGGTTGCCGGTGGCCTGGCGTTCGCCACCGTTCTGACGCTGTTCCTGACGCCGAGCCTGCTGATGATCCAGGCCCGGGTGATCCAACGCTGGCGCCGGCGCCAAACCGGCCCCGCCACGCCCATCGACAGCGTAACTACTTGATTTTTATGGCTTCTGAAACTTTTCGCGCCTGTTGCAATCCAAACGCGTTACCGCGTGCATCTAAATAGCGAACCACAGGCGCTGCCCGTGAGACAAACAGTGAAATTACCGGTTGCGTTATACCCAACTAGTGTTATACTTCACTACAACACTAAAAAGCTGGTCCGAACGTCATGAACACAGCAAAAACGATCATCGCAACAGCCGTCCTGGCCGCAGCGGCGCAGCTCGCAGGTTGCGGCAACGGCGAGGCGAGCGTCTCCGATCCGGAAGAAATCCGGGCCGCAACGCCCGTGCCGGTGCAGGTTGCCCAGCCGTTGCGCGAAGATATCTTTGCGACCTACTCCGCCACCGCGACGCTGTCCTCGGATGCGGACGCCCCGGTCGTCGCGCGGGTCGGCGGCGACGTCGTCGCATTGCTTGCAGAGGAAGGGGACTACGTCGAGGAGGGCCAGGCACTGGCTCGTCTCGACGGTGAGCGGCTGCGTCTCGAGATGCTGGCTGCCCGGGCCAACCTCGACCAGGCGCGCAGCGAACTGGCCCGTCACCAGGATCTGCATGCGCGCGGCCTGATCAGCGCCTCGGCCTTCGATACCCTGCAGTTCGATCTCGAAGCCCTCGAAGCCACGTACAAGCTCAGGAAGCTCGAATACGATTACGCAACCATCCGCGCGCCGATAGCCGGTTATGTAGCGGCACGGGAAATCAAGCCCGGGCAGTACCTGGCCGCCAATGACGTCGCATTCCGCATCACGGACACACGTGAATTGCTGGCTCATCTGCAAATCCCGCAGGCGCAGCTCGCGAAATTCGCCGCGGGGCACACCGTCACTATCAAGGTTGCCTCGATGCCGGCCGCCACGTTCGATGCCAAGATTGCACGCATCAGCCCGACCATCGACACGCGCAACGGCACGTTCCGCGCCACAGCAACGATCGACAACAGTCACGGCAAACTCGCCCCGGGCATGTTCGGGCGGTTCACGATTGCCTACGAAAAACACGCCGATGCACTGGTCTTGCCGACCAGGGCGCTGATCGATGAAGACGACGAGAGCGCCGTTTATGTCGTCAATGACGGCGAAGTGCTGCGGCGTGTCGTCGAAACCGGCGTGGAAGCGGGCGGCAAGGTCGAGATCCTGGCTGGCCTGAGCGAGCAGGACGTCGTCGTCGTTATCGGTCACTCGGGCCTTCGTGACGGCAGCCGCGTGCTTGCCAGCAATGCCTTGCAGGACAACCTGACCGGCTGACGCGGACTGGCGCGGCGCGGCCGTTGGTGCGCGCTACTGGGGAGGATTCATGAAGCTACATCGCATTGGCCCGGCGGCGTTCGCCTGTGTCCTGCTGCTGGGTGCGTGTCAGCCCGGCGAAGAGGCCGCGGAAGAAGACGGGGAGGACGTCGCTCCGGTTCCCGTCGAAACCAGTTTGCCCAAACGCGGCGACGTCTACGCCGTCTACTCCGGCACCGCTCCCATCGAAGCTTTTGCGGAAGCCGACGTCATCGCCAAGGTCGAGGGCGAGGTTCGCGAAATCCTGTTCGAGGAGGGTGATGAAGTGAAAGAGGGCCAGGTCCTGGCCCGCCTGGACGGGGACCGCCTGCGTCTGGAGCTCAACGAATCGCGCGCGCGCTTGCAAAAGATGCGCAGTGACTTCGAGCGCAATGAGGAGCTGCGCGAGAAAAGCCTCATATCGGAAGGCGAATTTGAAAAGCTGCGCTACGACCTCGAGGCGCTCGAGGCAGCTTATAACCTCGCCAGCCTCGAACTCGACTACACGAAAATTCGCGCCCCGATCGACGGCGTCATTTCCGAACGTTACATCAAGGTCGGCAACACCATACGGGTGGGTGACCCGATGTTCCGCGTGACCAGTTTCGACCCGCTTGTCGCCTACCTGCACGTCCCCGAACGCGAGTACCGGCGGATCAGCCCGGGGCAGCCCGTGGCCATCGATATCGATGCGCTGGCCGGGCAGCGCATGTTGGCCTCGGTGACGCGCGTGAGCCCGGTTGTGGACCCGGATACGGGTACCTTCAAGATCACGATCGAGATTCGCGACGAGCAGCGTCGCATCAAGCCCGGCATGTTCGGCCGCATGAACGTAGTCTACGACACCCACGAAAATGTGCTGCAGGTGCCGCGCAGTGCGATCGTCGAGGACATGGGCAATGAGACCGTGTTCGTCGTTGAAGACGGCAAAGCGGTGCGCCGCATCGTGCAGACGGGCTACGGCAACGAAGGCATGGTCGAAATCACCGAGGGACTGGACGAGACAGATGCGGTCGTCACGATCGGCCAGGCCGGACTGAAGCCTGACGCGACGGTCACGGTGGTCAACTGATGCGCCGCCTGATCGAGATCGCGACCGAACGGCGCGTAACAATCGTGATGTTCATGGTGGCAATCGTCCTGTTCGGTATGGTTTCGCTGTCCCGGCTCAAGCTGAATCTGCTGCCCGACATCTCGTATCCGACCCTGACGGTGCGCACGGAACTGACCGGCGCCGCGCCCGCCGAGGTGGAGAACCTGCTGACCAAGCCCATCGAAGAGGCTGTGGGCGTCGTGCGCAATGTGCGCGTCGTGCGCTCCGTGTCACGCTCGGGGCAGGCGGATGTCACCATCGAATTTCTCTGGGGCACTGACATGGACATCGCCGGTGTCGACGTGCGCGAGAAACTCGACATACTGGAGCTGCCACTGGAAGCGAGCCGGCCGATGTTGCTGCGCTTCGACCCGTCGTCGGAACCGATCGTACGCCTCGGACTGCTCTACAAGGAGGATGCAGGCGAGGCATCGAGCGAGTCCCGGCTCAAGGCGTTGCGCAGGCTCGGCGAGGACCGCATCAAGACCGAACTCGAGGCACAGGAGGGTACCGCAGCCGTCAAGGTCAGCGGCGGCCTCGAGGACGAGATCCAGATTCGTGTCGATCAGCAGAAGCTGTCGCAGCTCCGGCTGAGCATCGACCAGATCGCCGACCGGATTCGGGCAGAGAACGTCAACTTGTCCGGCGGCCGTCTCGAAGAGGGTGACCAGCGCTTCCTCGTCCGCACCCTGAACGAATTCCAGACCGTCGACGAGTTCCGCGACGCGATTGTCGGCTACGTCGAAAATACGCCCGTGTACCTGCGCGATGTCGCGATCGTCGAGCGAGGTTACAAGGAACGTGAGGCGATCACCCGGGTGCGCGGGCGCGAGTCGGTCGAGCTCGCCGTGTACAAGGAAGGCGATGCCAACACGGTCCAGGTCGCAGGCCGCGTGGATCGTCGCCTGGAGTCGTTGCGCGAATCGCTGCCCGAGGACATCGAGCTGGTGAAGATCTACGACCAGTCGACCTTCATCTCGTCGGCCGTCAATGACGTGCGCATGGCAGCGATCCTCGGTGGCCTGATCGCGGTCCTCGTGCTGTATGGGTTCCTGCAGGATGCGCGTGCAACGACGATCGTGAGCATCGCGATTCCCGTATCCGTCATCGGCACGTTCCTCTTGATGTACACCAACGACATATCGCTCAACGTCATGTCGCTCGGCGGTATAGCGCTGGCGGTCGGTATGCTGGTTGACAATTCGATCGTCGTGCTCGAGAACATCGTCCGCAAGAAGGAGCAGGGCGAAAGCCTCCTCGAAGCCGCGCGCAGCGGCACCACCGAGGTCGGCTCGGCCGTCGTCGCCGCGACGCTGACAACCATCGCCGTGTTCTTCCCGATGGTCTTTATCAGCGGCGTGGCCGGCGAGTTGTTCCGCGACCAGGCGCTGACGGTTACGTTTGCTTTGATCTTCTCCCTGATCGTCGCACTGACGCTGATCCCGATGCTTGCATCGCTCGGTACGCGCAGCCGCTATGACGAGGGCGGCGACGGCAGTCCCGCAGGCTGGTTCACGCGCGCCGTCGCGTTCGTCGTCCGCCTGTTCGGCTTCGCATTCATCGCCCTGCGCAAGCTGTTCTGGGTGATCCTGTGGATACCGACCTGGCTGTTGCAGCGTTTCTACGGTGCTATCGCGGCGGTCTACCCGGGATTGTTGCGCTGGTCGCTCAGGCACCGCGCCGCGGTGGTCATTGTCGCTGTCGCGATCTTCTTCGGCACGATGGCACTGGTACCGAGACTCGGCACCGAGCTCATCCCGCAATTCTCGCAGGGCGAGTTCAACGTCGATCTGCGCCTCGCGCCCGGGGCGACGCTGACGGAAACGGACCGCGCCATCCAGGTGGCGCAGGGTGCGACCCAGGACATCCAGTCGATCGAACTCGATTATTCGGTCGCCGGCACCGGCAACCGGCTCGATGCCAACCCCGTGGACGCCGGCGACAACACCGGAACCCTCAGCGTACAGATGGCGCGGGGCGCCGGCCGCGCTGCCGAAACCCGGGCCATCGAAGCCATGCGCGACAAACTCGAATCGTTGCCGGGCGTGCAGTACGAGTTCACGCGGCCGGCACTGCTGTCGTTCGCGAGTCCGCTGCAGATCGAGGTGGCGGGCTATGATCTCGATGCGCTGGCACTGGTCAGCAACGCCATTGTGCAGCAGATGTCCGCTTCCGACCGGTTCTCCGATATCCGGACGACGGTCGAGCGCGGCAACCCCGAAATCCAGATCGTGTTCGACCAGGAGCGCGCTGCCAAGCTCGGCCTCGCGGTCCGCGATATTGCCGACCGCGTCGTCGCCAACGTGCGCGGCGAACTCGCGACACGGTATACGTGGCGTGACAAGAAAATCGACGTTCTGGTCCGCAGCGTGGACACGCGTGAATCGAGCATCGACGAGATCCGCCGCCTGATCGTGAACCCCAACTCGAGCCGGCCAGTGACCCTCGACGCCGTGGCGGACGTGAGCGTATCGCAGGGTCCGGCAGAGATCCGGCGTGTGGGCCAGGAGCGCGTTGCAATCATTACCGCAAATCTCGCCCACGGGGATCTCGGGGCAGCGGCCGCCGAGGCCGATGCCATCGTCAAGCGTACGCCGATGCCCGGTGGCGTGACGGCAATCGTGTCGGGGCAGAGCGAAGAGATGCAGGAATCGTTCGAGTCCATGAAGTTTGCGCTGCTGCTGGCCATCTTCCTCGTCTACCTCGTGATGGCATCGCAATTCGAGTCACTGATCCATCCGTTTGTGATCCTGTTCACTATTCCCCTGGCGCTGGTCGGCGCCGTACTCGGGCTGTACGTGACGGGAACGACGGTCAATATCGTCGCCCTGATCGGGGTGATCATGCTGGCCGGTATCGTCGTGAACAATGCGATCGTGCTGGTCGACCTGATCAACCAGTTACGGGCCCAGGGCGCGGAACGCTCCGATGCCATCATCGAGGCCGGAACGGCACGGCTGCGACCGATCCTCATGACGTCGCTGACGACCGCCCTCGGGCTGCTGCCGATGGCAATGGGGTTCGGCGAGGGATCCGAGGTGCGTACGCCGATGGCAATTACCGTCATTGGCGGGTTGAGCGTATCGACGCTCCTGACACTCATCGTCATACCGGTCGTCTACTCGCTCATGGATCGTAAGCGCATCACCGCGCCTGCAGGTGAACCCAGGCCCGCGCAGGCAGAATCATGAGGCATACCGAGGTAGCGCTCCGCCGACCCGTAACGACCGTCGTCGTGTTCGTTGCACTGGCGCTCGTCGGTCTCATCGCCTCTCGCCTGCTGCCGCTCGAGAAATTCCCGGACATCGAGTTTCCCGGAATCTTCATACAGATCCCGTATGAGGGATCCACGCCCGAGGAAATCGAGCGTCTCATCACCCGCCCGGTCGAAGAGGCACTTGCCACCCTGCCCGGCGTCGAACGCATGTTCTCGACCTCGCGCGAGAACCAGGCCGAGATCTTCCTGCAGTTCGGCTGGGACCAGAGCATGGGCGCCAAGGGCATCGAGGCCCGCGCGAAAGTCGACGGCATCCGGCACCTGTTGCCCGACGACATCCGGCGCGTATTTATCTTCACGGGCTCTCTGGGCGACCAGCCGGTCCTGCAGCTGCGCATCTCGAGCGAGCGCGACCTGTCGGGCAGCTATGACCTGCTCGATCGCGTCCTCAAGCGGCGCCTGGAACGCCTCGAAGGCGTATCTCGCGTCGAGCTGGCCGGCGTCGAACCGCGCGAGATTCGTATTCTCATGAAGCCCGACCTGCTGGCGGCCTACGGCGTCGACGTCGCGGGCGTCCGCGACATGCTGCTGACGAGCAACTTTGCGGTCAGCGCCGGCAAGATCACCGCGGGCGGCGAGCGTTTGAGCGTTCGCCCGAGCGGTGAATTCAAGTCGGTCGAGGAGATTCGCAACCTGGTCATCAATTCGAGCGGCCTGCGGCTCCGGGACGTCGCCGACGTCGAACTGCGATCGCCCGAACGCGATTACGGCCGTCATCTCGATGGCGATTATGCGATCGGCGTCGCCGTCAACAAAACGACCGGCACCAACCTCGTCGACGTAACCGATCGCGTGATCGCGGAGGTCGAGAAAATCGGGGACCTCCCGCAGATGCAGGGGATCAATATTTTCCCGCTCGACAACCAGGGCGACAGCGTGCGCGAGTCGCTGTCCGATCTGCTGAACGCCGGGCTGCTGGGCGGATTGCTCGCGATTATCGTGCTGTACCTTTTCCTGCGCCAGGTCACGACGACACTGATCGTCATTGCATCGATTCCGTTTTCTTTGCTAATTACCCTCGGCGCGCTCTACTTCGCCGGGCTCACGCTCAATATCCTGTCGATGATGGGACTGATGCTCGCGGTCGGGATGCTCGTTGACAATGCGGTCGTCGTCACCGAGAGCATTTTTCGGCACCGCGCCGAAGAGCCCGACCGTCCATTCGAGGCCACGCTCAAAGGTGTCAACGAAGTCGGCATTGCCGTCATTGCCGGCACGATGACGACGATCATCGTGTTCGCGCCGATCGTCTTCGGCGCGCAGACCGACATCACGATCTTCCTCACGCACGTTGCGGTCACGATCATCGTCGCTTTGCTGGCGTCCCTGCTGATCGCCCAGACTCTCGTACCGATGCTTGCCGCGCGCATCGAAGTACCGCCGCAGCCGAAGAAGGGCGCCCTGATCCAACGGCTCACCGACCGTTACGTACGCGCACTCGAATGGATCATTGGCCACCGCTGGTGGACGGCTCTCGGTATCGTCCTGATCTGTGTCATCGGCGTGCTGCCGAACGCCCTGCAACTGGTGAAGTTCGATATGTTCCCGCAGGACGTCGGCAGACGGCTGTTCATGCCTTACCACGTCGAAGGCGAATACCCGCTGGAGCGGGTCGAGGCCGCCGTGACGAAGATCGAGGAGTTCCTCTACTCCCGGCAGGAAGAGCTCAACATCCGGTCGGTCTACAGCTATTTCGAAGGGGGGTTCGCGCAATCGACCATCCTGCTGACCGATGACGACGACGCCACGCTGTCGACGCGCGAGATTATCGAGCGCATCGAGAAGGACATGCCCGAGATTGCAATCGGCGAACCCAGCTTCCAGTTCGACCAGCAGGGCGGCGGCGACGGCTTTTCGATACAGGTCAGCGGCGATTCGACCGAAACGCTGAACAGGCTGAGTATCGATATTGCCCGCGCGCTCAGCAGCGTGGATGGCCTCAAGGACGTGCGCAGCGATGCCGAAGAAGGCGAACGCGAGATCCGGGTCATTGTCGACCGCACGCGCGCCGCGAACGCAGGATTGACCTCGGGGGACATCGGCCAGACCATTGCCGTGGCGATGCGCGGCGAGAACCTGCGCGAGTTCCGCGATGACTCGGGCGAGATCGAGGTCCGCATCGCGTTTCGCGAAGACGACAAACAGAGCGTCGAGCAGCTTGCCGACTTGCCGCTTTACACACCCGACGGCCGGCGCATTACGCTGGGCAGCGTAGCCAGAATGCATATCGGCAAGGCGCCCGATACGATCCGCCGAACCGATCGCCAGACAGCGGTGATCATTAACGCAAACTTCGAAGAGGACGTCAGCGCCGAGGATGTCCGGCCGCGCGTGCAGAGCATGATGGAGCAGATCGAGCTGCCCCCCGGTTACAGCTGGAAAGAAGGGCGCGGCTTCGAACGCCAGGACGAGACGGCCGGCATGATGGCGACCAATATCGTGCTGGGCGTCGCCTGCATTTTTTTGGTGATGGCCGCGCTGTTCGAATCGCTGTTACTGCCGTTCTCGATTATCCTCGGTTCGATCGTGTTTTCGATCTTCGGCGTATTCCTGTTTTTCGCCGCGACCGGAACGACCTTCTCGTTCATGGCCATGATCGGCATCATGATCCTGATCGGAGTCGTCGTGAACAACGGCATTGTGCTCGTCGATCACGTCAACAACCTGCGCATCGCGGGGATGCCGCGCGACCGCGCGATCGTGCTCGCCGGGCGGGACCGGCTGCGGCCCATCCTGATGACCGTGGCGACGACGATCGTCGGGCTTACTCCCCTCGCCATGGGCACGACCCAGATCGGGGGCGACGGGCCGCCTTACTATCCCATGGCGAGGGCCATCATCGGCGGTCTGGCGTTCTCGACCGTCGTGTCACTGCTGGTCGTGCCGGCCCTGTACATCTATTTCGACAGCCTCGCGGCCTGGGGGCGCAAGGTCATGCGCACCGCCAGGAGCCCGAAGAGCAAGAGCAAACCGGCGGAACCGCCGCCCGAATTGACGACGACCTGAGTCTCGCCCGTACTGGCGTCCCGCGTCGAATCCTCGAGCGGCAGATACGACAGGTCGACGGCCTCCTCCGGCCCGATGCTGGCGAGCCAGGCGTTGGTGTCGGCATCGTACAACTCGATCAGGATGTCATAGCTGCCCGTGGGATAACCGGAGACGAGTTCGGTCTCGACCGTGTAATCATCGGTCCCGGACGTGCCGAACAACGTGAAGTCGTCCGTTTCGGCATATTCGTTCCACGGTCCGTACTCGTAACTGAGGTAAAGCACGGCATAGACATCGGCGACGGCATAGTGCGTATCGGCGTCGAAAAGGATGTCGAGGCCAAAGAAGTAGCCGTCCCGATCGAAATCCGAAAACAGGCTGACATCGACATCGTAAAACCAGAAGTTCGGATCCACGGACTGCCCGATCCTGGCCGTTCGCTGCTGCACGTCCTCATCCTTGGTTGCAGCCGTGGCGTCATCGAGCACGAGTGGCTGGTGCTCGCTGTACGTGTCGTTGCTCAGGCTTTGCCTGGGTTCGGTGCCCGTGTCCGCTGCGGCGGCGCCTGCGAGCAGGAGTGCGGATAACAAAGTGTGGGAAACAAGTCTCATGCCGGTGTCCTCCTGGTGGCCTACGCGTCCAGTTAGCCATCGGCACACTGAATTGACGCTGAACCACTGGACACAGCGCCGCACGCGCGCGCGGACATTCAGCCCGCGTTCAGCTCAGGGAGACAGGTTTGCTGTTTTCGTGCCGGGGCGCAGCCCTGGCGGATGGGTCAGACGTCGCCCGCGGTGAGCCCCGCGATCTGTGCCGGCGTGACGTTCAGCGCGTTGACGACATTGTTGAAAAAGTCGACCTCGAGCGCGCTGACCGTGAGGTCGCTGCGGAATACGTCGGTCAGGGCCTGGACGATCTGACTGCATTGCGCCTCGCTCAATTCCTTCTCGACCCGACGCAGGTACTTGACCAGCGTTGCCTCGGCATACAGTTCAGCACGTGCCGCGACACGGATGTCCGCCTTGCTGAATTCCCTGCCGGTATGCTTCTTGAGGATTTCCTGGATGATGTCGACTTCTGCGGCCTGAATGCTGACGTCCGCGTTTGCAGCCCGCGCCAGAGTCATGAGCATGGATTCTTCGAACAGGTCCTTCTGACGACCTTCATCGACGCCGGAACCACCGAATACCTTGAGTACGTTCTTGAGGTCTGCAATTGCCATTATTCACTCGCTTTGGTTGTTGTATCGGGCCGAATTTCGAGGCGGCCGATTATGATAACCCACTCAATGTGCCGAATTGAAGGCAAATTTACTGCTTGAAAAATCGCTTGGAATTTATTGATTTCCCGGACATACTGACATCGGGCAAACAAACGAAAGGAGGTGATCCATGTCTCGTGGGATAACAAAGGTATCTGAAAAACCTGAAGGTCTGACGCGAAAGATGGAGCACCATTCGCCGCTCTCCTGACCCGTTTTTTCGATACTTGATTCCACGGAAAGCCGCAGCAATGCGGCTTTCTTTGTTCAGGCCCCTATGATTTTCGCCAGCGCGGCCAGCGTTTCATCGATCTCCCCGACACTGTTGTAATGCACCGGCCCGACTCGAACCGCTCCGCCCGACTCGTAAATCCCGAGTGCCCGCGCTGCCTCGACGGCGTAATTATGGCCACTCCATACGAAAATGTTGTCGGCGGCCAGCTGTTCGGCGATCGCGGCGGATGCCAGTCGATCATGCGTAAAGGCGACAGTCGGTACGCGACGCGCGAGGGCCCCCGGATCGGTTATGCCGTGCACGGTGATGCCATCGAGGTCGGTCAGTCCGTTCACCAGTCGCGCACTGAGCTTCTGCTCATAGTCGAACAGCAGTCCCATCGCGGCGCGCAGTGCGGATGGCCGGTCGGTCGCGCCCGCCATGGTCGTGCCGATCCAGGCGAAGTACTCGATGGCCGCGGTAATGCCGGCGCAACCTTCGTAACTCGGCGTCCCGGTTTCGAAGCTGCCCGGGTGTTTCGCCGGCGCCGGCCGCACACGATAGGGCTCGAGTTGAGCGAGCATGTCGCCACGGCCGTACAACACGCCCTGGTGCGGACCAAAAAACTTGTACGGTGAACACGCGAGAAAGTCGCAGCCGATCGCCCGGACGTCGGTGAGCACATGTGGCGCAGACTGCACGGCGTCGATGTAGCTCAACGCACCGGCCGATCGCGCGCGCTCGCACATCGCAGCGACGTCGTTGATCGTGCCCAGCAAATTGCTGGCGCCGCACACGCACACCAGGCGCGTCCGGTCCGTCAGCAGTTCGTCCAGCGCACCCGGTTCGAATTCGAACGTCTTCTCGTTGAAGGGCAGCCACCGTATCTCGAGTTCCAGGTCGCGCGCCAGCAGAACCCATGGCCAGATATTGGCGTCGTGATCCATGCGTGACACGATGATCTCGTCGCCCGGTCGCATCAGGCGGCCGATCGAGCGCGACACGTGCATCGTCAACGTCGTCATGTTCTGGCCGAAGATGATCTCGTCGGACGAGGCGGCGTTCAGGAAATCCGCCATCGCGGCCCGTGCGGCGGCAATCACCTCGCCCGCGGCGTGCGATGTGCGGAAATAGCCACCTCCGTTGGCGTTGGTCTCGAGAAGGCAGCCGGACATGGCTGCAGCCACTGTTGCCGGTACCTGGGTGCCCGCCGGGTTATCGAAGTAAATGCGCCGCTTGCCGTCGTCGGTGGCAGCCAGCGCAGGGAACTGCGCGCGTACGGCATCGAGATCGAAGGTCATCGTTCAGTCCTGGGGGTTGCCGCCCCATTTTTCGCGATGCGCGTCCTCGGCTCGCTGGCGAACCTTGTGGTGGCGGCGTGTAAGCAGCAGCGAATCGGGGTCGCAAACCTCGGCCTTGATAATGCCGAGGTCGCTGGCCGCATCGAACAGGCTCGGATACCAGCGTTCCCAGTTGGGTAACATGGCTTCGACTTTTTCGCGCAGGCTCATTGGCGCAATGTAACCGAGCGCCTGCGGCAAGACAATGACGGGTGTCGCTAATCTTCGAGCGTACGCAGGCCCACCAGTATCGTGGCCAGCAGCATGGCGCCCAGTACCAGCATGGGCAGCTGCGGCACGACGGCATCGCTGACTCTCAGGATGTCCTCGGGAATCAGGGTCGTCAGCCCGGCGACGACCCGGACCATCTCGGTCATCGGCTTGAATGCGATGAGCCCGCCTATCAGGGTCGCGACCGGCAGCGCCAGCCGGCGCAGCCATATCCTGCGCCGGACCTTTTTGACGATCTGCGCACTGAATCCATCGTCCGCGATCGGCTCCGATGCAAACATCGAGTCGAGCATGCGGTCCTTCTCGTCTTTGATGTGCTCAGCCATGTTGATGATCTTCGATGTCAAAACTCGTCCTGATCTTTTCTTTACCACGAAATATCACCGATTTCACGGTCCCCACCGGCATACCCATCGATTCGCTGATCTCCCGGTGCGACAAACCACAGGCGTACGACATAACCATGATTGCGCGCTCCTCTTCGGTCAGCACCGCGAGGAAGCGCTCCAGGTCGCCGACCTCCTCGGACTGGCTCGCATAAGCGGGGACGTCGTTCGCAGTGGCGTGCCCGACCTGCTCCAGGATTTCGCCATAACGTTTCGACTTCCGCTTCGATTGCAGGAACGTCGTGTACGCAACCTTGAGCAGCCAACCGATGAACGACCCTTTGCCGGAGTAGGTCTGCAATTTGTCCCACGCGTGCATGAAACAGTCCTGTGCCAGGTCGTCCGCCAGCGTGTAGTCGCCCGTCAATTTACGCAGGAAATTGCGCACGTGTGACTGGTGCCGGCGAACCAACTCGCCGAAGGCACGCGTATCCTGTCCCGATACGACCCTCGCGACGAGCTGGTGATCGGCGGTCTGGCTCAAGGACTATTACTCCGTGTCCCTGCCCGTGAAGTAATAGATGAGCAGGTAGCCGAGCCCGATCGCGAGCGGCAGGGCTGCCGCTGCGAGCGTGCCTTGCAGCGCCTCGACTGCGAATTCGCCGACACCGAGCGCGACGAGCCCGAGGCCGACCGCGATCGAGATCCAGATAATACCGAGCCGCAGGTCCTTGTACTTGCCGCCACCCGACTGTCCGAGTCGATCGATGATCTCGGGCGACAGCTCCTGTCCCTTGTCGAGGGCGAGGCGAATCGTCTCGTTCATGCTTTCGCGGCTGCGATAGCGGAACCAGAAGAGAAAAATCAGCACCGCGGCCAGGCTGATAAACATGACGATAGGAATGAGTTCTTCTGCCATTTGGAGGTCTCCCCAATGTGTTAAACAGGTTTGCTTTCACCCTATAGATGCATGCCGGGACCGGGTTGGATGCATTTTGTAATGTGTTGTTTTTTAGAGAGATTTTATTTCGAGCGCCGGGCCCTTGCCGGGTCACGGCAAACAAACGGGCCGGATCCGCAGTGTTTCTTTATGAACCTCTGCCCGGGGAAGTGCAAGCAGATGCGTTGAGCCCGACAGGAAATGCGCTTGCCGCCCATCGGCCCGGCGTCGGCGCGCGACCTCGTATTGACCTGGAACGGCGCGCCCGCCCTCGATTCAAACGTCGAGCAGGCTACCGTCGAACCAGGCCTTCTGATGCGCCCTTTGGTCTGTCTGGAAGCGAAATCCCGGTGGCAGGGCCAGGTAGGGAAGAATGTTCGGCACGTAGTCGGTTACGTAGCGGACCTGGATCGGGGTGAAGAAGTCCGCGGCCTCCGACATTTCGTCGCCTCCCCAGACATACCAGCCGGACCCGCCTTCTGCGGGCAGATAGCGCAACCCGTTGAGCGGCATCGTGCGCAGCGTATCCAGCGCGAGGCTGATCATGTCGTCCGGAAGCGGCTGCCGCGGATCGACATTCGGAATCTCGATGGTGCCGATCGATGTCGAGAGGTACATTGGCGGGGACTCCTCCTTGAGACTCAGGTCCCGGCCGCTTTCCACGCGGCAATGACCTCGGCTTCCTTCTCTGCACGCAGGCCCGCCCGCGGTTCGGCCCGTCGCTCGTCCGGCAGCGTATCCCACCAGGCCAGCAGGTCGCGCACGGTTTCGCGTTCGGGCCGGTGGCGCATACCGGCAGCAAGGGCCCGCTCGGTACTCAGCCCGAACGATCTCGCCGTACCGCCCCAGATCGGAATCTGCGCGCCCGGGTTCAGGCCGTTGGCCACGAGGAAATCCTCGGCTACCCAGACGTCGTCGACTTCGGACGTCGTCACTGCCTCGCAGTCTTCCAGGAGCCGGCCCATCGTGTATATGCGCGGCGGGTTCACCATGTTGTACGTGCCGGGAATGTCGCGGTCGAGGCAATCGACCGTGAAGTTGGCCAGGTCACGCACATCAACGATCTGGATCGGGTCCCCGGGTGAGCCGGGCCAGAGCATTTCCCCGCCCCTGCGCGTGCGAATGGGCCAGTAGGAGAAGCGATCGGTACGGTCGCCCGGCCCGGCAATGTAGGTCGGCCGCAATACGGTCAGCCGATCGCCCTCGACCTCGGCCGCCGCGCGTTTCTCGCACAGGGCCTTCAGGGGACCGTAGGTCTCCCCGCTGACCTCTTCGATCGACTCGTCGGCGATTGTCGCGAGCGCTGAGTCTTCGTCATCGGCGGATGAAATATCGGCGTAGACGGCGACTGTGGAGATAAACAGGTAGCGGTCGCAATTCGGCGCCAGCAGCCGCGCCGAGTCCTGCACGTGGCGTGGCACGTATCCCGAGTTGTCTATCACCGCGTCCCAGCGGCGGCCCTTCAGACCGTCGAGACCCTTGTCACGATCGCCTTTGATCGTTTCGAGATCCGGGAATATCTCGTTGTTGGTGCGGCCGCGGTTGAACAGTGTGACGGAATGCCCGCGACGCAATGCCTCCCGGACCATGTGCGGTCCGATAAAGCCCGTGCCGCCGAGGATGAGAATTTCGAGATTTTGTTTCTGTTCACGACGGCAGTCGGCTTCTTGCGCTGCACTCACCGCAGGTAGCCCCGCGGCCGCCGCACCGATGAGGCCGGCCTTTATGAAGTCGCGTCGATTGCCTGCCATCCTGTTCCCCTTAACGGTAAAGCCGCTGAATCTTGCGCAGCTCTTCACTGCCGGGCTGCAATCCTTCGTACGGTAACCGGGCAAGCGGCGTATCGACGTTGCCCATCAGTTCGTGCATTTCCGGACGCTCTTCATTGACGTAGAGCAGGCCCGTCGTGATCTCGCCGGCATTGAAGCGGTCACGCAGGTATTTAAAGGCGTCAGCCCGGCTCGTCGGGTCGTATTCCCGGTCGAGTTTGCGCAGGACGATCGTATCACTGCCACGCAACTTGATCGGCATCGACTCGCCCTCTTTGTACGACACCGAGATTTCCTCCGTCGGATGAATGTAGTCGATGTCGCTCACGTGGTTGTAGTGATCGCGTGTGTAGGAGTAACTCTTGGTCGAGCCTTCGTGATCATTGAACGTGACGCAGGGGCTAATGACATCGACGAGCGCGAAGCCGGAGTGGACGATCGCGCCCTTTATCAGCGGCACGAGCTGTTCCTTGTCACCGGAGAAACTGCGCGCGATGTAGGTCGCGCCGAGACTGAGCGCCGTACTGACCGGGTCGATCGGCTCCTGCTGGTTCGGGAGGCCTTTCTTCGGCAGGCTGCCGATGTCGGCCGATGCCGAGAACTGCCCCTTGGTCAGGCCGTAAACGCCGTTGTTCTCGATGAGATAGCACATGTTCAGGTTACGGCGGATCGCGTGCACAAACTGGCCGACCCCGATCGACAGGGAATCGCCGTCGCCGGAAACGCCGATATAGGTCAGGTCCCGATTCGCCGTGTTGGCGCCGGTCGTTACCGATGGCATCCGGCCGTGAACCGAGTTGAAACCGTGCGCCTGGCTGGCGAAATAGGCGGGAGTTTTCGACGAACAGCCGATCCCGGACATCTTGGCCAGCATATGCGGTTCGATATCGAGTTCGAACACGGCCTGGATCAGCGCCGCCGTCACGGAATCATGGCCGCAACCCGCACACAGCGTTGAAATTGCCCCTTCATAATCCCGAGTCGTGAGCCCAAGCTCGTTCCGCGGCAGGCTCGGGTGGGCGACCTTCGGCTTGGCGATATAGGTCATGCTGCTTGCCCCTTCTCTATTTGAGCGAGTACGCCGGCGACCACGGATCCCGCATTGAGCGGCATGCCACTGTAGTGCAGCACCGAGACGAGCTTCTCCTGGCTCGCGTCGATGTCTTCTATCAACAGCGTCCGCAATTGCGCATCACGATTCTGCTCCACCACATACACGACCTCGTGCTGGTCGATGAACTCGCGGACCGCTTCAGAGAACGGAAACGCCCTGACGCGACAGTAGTTGAGGTTGACGTTTTTGGCTTCCAGCCGGTCGAGCGCCTCCTTGCAGGCGCCGTCGCCACTGCCGAGAGTGAGAATGGCCGCGCTGTTGAATCGCGAATAACGAATCTCTGGCTCGGGCACGAGCGTGCGGGCCGTTTCCCATTTCACCAGCAGACGATCGAGAACATCCTGGTACTCCGCCGAGTCCTCGGTGTAGGCGCCGTATTTGGTGTGGCCGGATCCCCGCGTGAAGTATGCGCCCTTCGGGTGCACGCCGGGCAGGGTCCGGTAGGGAATGCCGTCACCGTCGACGTCGAGGTAGCGATAGAAATTTTCCATTTCCTCGAGGTCCCCGGCGGTGTAAACCTTGCCGCGATCCGGCACGTAATCGTCATCCCACTCGAGTTCGGGGATCATCCAGTCGTTCATGCCGATGTCGAGGTCCGTGAGCACCATGACCGGTGTCTGCAGGCGCTCAGCGAGATCGAACGCCTGCGGCGACATGTGGAAGCACTCGGCCGGATCGGCGGGGAACAGCAACACGTGACGCGTGTCGCCGTGCGACGCGTACGCACAGGCCAGCAGATCGCATTGCTGCGTCCGTGTCGGCATGCCGGTCGAGGGGCCGACACGTTGCACATTGAAGATCACGGCCGGAATCTCGGCGTAGTAGCCGAAGCCAATGAACTCGCTCATGAGCGAGATGCCCGGGCCGCTTGTCGGAGTGAACGAACGCGCCCCCATCCAGTTCGCACCGAGCACCATCCCGATCGCCGCAAGTTCGTCTTCCGCCTGGATGATCGCGTACGTGCGCTTGTCTGTCTCGGGATCGACCCGGTAGCGCGAGCAAAAACTGCGAAACGCGTCCATCAGTGACGTCGAGGGCGTAATCGGATACCAGGCACCGATCGTCGCGCCCGCATACAGGCAGCCGAGCGCGGCGGCCGTGTTGCCGTCGATAACGATATGCCCGTCGGTCTTGTCCATTCTCTCGACGTGCATCGGCAGCGGGCAGGGAAACCGGTCCATCACGTAGTCGTAGCCCAGGTGGATGGCTTCCAGGTTGGAGGCGATCAGGTTCTTCTTGTCGGCGACCGTTTCTTCGAGCAACTCCTTGATGACCTCAAGATCGACAGACAACAGCGCGGCGATCGCCCCGACGTAAGCGATGTTCTTCATCAGGATGCGGGCACGGGCGCCGTCGAAATGCTCGTTGCACATTTTCGAGAGCGGTATGCCGATGATCGTTATGTCGTCGCGGTTCAGCACGCTGCTGCGCGGCCAGGTCGAATCGTAGATCAGGCAGCCTCCGGGCTCGACGATTTCGAGGTCCCTGGCGTAGGTCTGCGCATTCATGGCCACCATGATGTCGGTCCGGTCGGACCGACAACAGTAGCCATCTCCGGTCACGCGGATCTCGTACCAGGTGGGCAGACCCTGGATATTCGACGGGAAGTAGTTCTTGCCGACCACCGGCACGCCCATGCGAAAGATCGCCTTGCGCAAGAGACCGTTGGCGCTCGCCGAACCGGTGCCGTTCACCGTGGCGATCTTGATTACAACGTCGTTGATGGCAGCCACGCTTCAGTCCTATTTGCCGGCCCCGCCAGCCGCGGGCCGTGACTCTTCGGTCGCCGCCTCGTCGACGGCGTACGGGATCAGAAGTTCCGACTTCTGCATGTCCCACGCGCCGGTGGGGCAGCGCTCCGCGCACAGTCCACAGTGCACGCACAGGTCCTCGTCCTTGACCATGACGCGGCCGGTCTGTGGCAGGTCCTCGGAAACGAACAGGGCCTGCTCGAGATTTTCAGCGGGCGCCCGCAGGCGGGTCCGCAGGTCGTCCTCGTCACCGTTCCTGGTGATGGTCAGACAACTGACGGGACAGATGTCGAGACAGGCATCGCATTCGATGCACAATTTCGCCGTAAAGACCGTCTGGATGTCGCAGTTCAGGCACCGCTCGACCTCGTTTGCGGCTTGCTCGGCCGTGAACCCGAGTTCGACCTCGATATCGAGCTTCTTGAAGCGTTCCTTGAGATCCACGTGCGGCATCAGGCGGCGGGACATGCCGTCATAATCGTTCGAGTAACTCCATTCGTGCATGCCCATTTTCTGGCTGATGAGATTCATGCCATACGGCAAACGCTCGTGCAGATCCTCGCCCTGGCAGTACTTGTGCAGAGAAATAGCCGCCTGGTGCCCGTGTTCGACTGCCCAGATGATGTTCTTCGGCCCGAAAGCGGAGTCCCCGCCGAAGAAAATGCCCGCGCGCGAACACATCATCGTCTCCTCGTCCACGACCGGGCAATCCCACTCGTTGAACTCGATGCCGAGATCGCGCTCGATCCAGGGGAAGGCGTTGTCCTGGCCGATCGCGAGGACGACGTCGTCGCACGGACTGTGGATCTCGGCGACCGCCTTACCACGATCGATGCGCCCGTCCTCGTCGACGTTGTATTCCATGATGTCGAACGTCATGCCAACGAGCTTGCCGTTGTCGTAGACGAACTCTTTTGGCGAGTGATTGACGATGATCTCGACGTTTTCCTCCTCGGCATCCTCGAGTTCCCACGCGGACGCCTTGAAGAAGCCACGGGGCTTGCGCGCCATGACCTTGACGTCTTTCGCGCCGAGGCGCAGCGACGTCCGGCAGCAATCCATGGCCGTGTTGCCGACGCCGATGATCAGCACCCGCTCGCCGATCGAGTCGACATGCCCGAAAGCCACGGATTCCAGCCACTCGATTCCGATATGGATGCGATCGGAATCGTAGCGCCCCGGGATTTCGAGATTCTTGCCCTTGGGCGCGCCGGTGCCGACGAAGATCGCGTCATAACCCTCGTCGAGCAGGTCTTTCATGCTCTCGATGGGGTGATTCAGTCGCAGGTCGACTCCCATGTCGAGGATGTAGCCGATCTCCTCGTCGAGCACGTCCGGCGGCAGGCGGAACTGCGGGATGTTCGTGCGCATCAGGCCGCCGGTCGTATCCAGCGCCTCGAAGACAGTCACCTCGTAGCCGAGTGGCCTGAGATCGTTCGCCACCGTCAGCGAAGCACAGCCGGCACCGATCAGCGCGATCTTTTTGCCGTTGTCCGCGGCAGGTGCCTGCGGCAGCCGGTCCGTAATGTCGTCGCGATTGTCTGCGGCAACCCGCTTGAGACGGCAAATGGCGACCGGTTCGTCCTCGACCCGCCGGCGGCGACACGCGGGTTCGCAGGGCCGGTCGCAAACGCGGCCCAGGATGCCCGGGAAAACGTTCGACTTGCGATTCTCCATGTAGGCGTCGCTGAATCGCCCCTGGGCGATCAGGCGAATGTACTCGGGCACGTCCGTGTGCGCCGGACAACCGTACTGGCAGTCGACGACCTTGTGGAAGTACTCGGGATTGGACGTATCGGTCGGCTTCATCGAATTCGCGCTGACATGACCCTCTAGGGGGGCAAGTAAACAACAGCGGGACGCCAATGAAAAGAGCGCCCATTGATTAGCATTGTCGGCGTGTGCGATAAGGGCCCCATGCAGAGCACAGATTACCCCGACCTGATCCGCGCGGCACGGGTCTACGACGTTGCGGAGCGAACGCCGCTCGAGCCCGCAGTCAGCCTGTCGCGCCGGCTGGGGAATCGCGTGCTGATGAAGCGCGAGGACCTGCAACCCGTGTTCTCATTCAAGCTGCGCGGCGCCTATAACAAGATTGCCCATCTCGCGGACGAAGAAATCGGCAACGGCGTGATCTGCTCGTCGGCAGGCAACCATGCGCAGGGGGTCGCCCTCGCCGCCCGCCGGCGCGGTGTTCGCGCGGTCGTCGTCATGCCGATCACAACGCCGTCGATCAAGACCGGGGCCGTCGCGGCCCTCGGGGGGCAGGTCGTGCTGCACGGCGACACATACGATGACGCGTACGCCCACGCGCGCGAACTGGCGGAGCAGGAAGGCCTGGTGTTCATCCACCCGTTCGACGATCCGCTGGTCATCGCCGGGCAGGGTACGATCGGCAGGGAAATCGTTGAACAGGCCGACGCAAAAATCGATGTGCTGTTCATCCCGATCGGCGGCGGTGGCCTGATCGCGGGCATCGCTTCGTGGGTGCGGCACGTGCAGCCCGACGCCCGCATCGTCGGCGTGGAGCCCGCGGATTCCGATGCAATGCGCCAGTCGCTTGCCGCCGGCCACCCCGTAACGCTGCCCCATGTGGGAATCTTTGCCGATGGCGTCGCCGTCCGGCGCGTCGGTGACGAAACCTTCCGGTTGTGCCGCGAGCTTGTGGACGACGTCATCACGGTGGACACCGACCAGGTCTGCGCCGCGATTCGTGACATCTTCGAGGACACGCGCTCGATCGTGGAGCCCGCCGGCGGGCTTTCTGTGGCCGGCATGAAGAGATACGTCGCCGAGCACGGCCTCGAGGACAAGACGCTTGTGACGATCAGCTGCGGGGCGAACGTCAACTTCGATCGCCTGCGCCACATCGCCGAGCGGGCGGCCGTCGGCGAACAGGCGGAAATGCTGCTCGCCGCGGAAATACCCGAGCAACCGGGCAGCTTCCGCCGGTTCTGCGAAGCCATCGGCCGACGCAGCATCACGGAGTTCAACTATCGTTATGCCGACGATGCCCGGGCCCACATTTTCGTCGGCATACAGCTGACACGGGGGATGGCAGAACGCCGGGAACTGCTCGAGAAGCTGCGCAGCCGCGATTTTCCCGTGGAAGACCTGTCGGATAACGAGATGGCAAAGCTGCACGTGCGCCACATGGTCGGCGGACGCGCCGCGGGCGTCAAAAATGAACGCCTGTTTCGCTTCGAGTTTCCCGAGCGCCCGGGCGCCCTGCTCGATTTCCTCAATGCGATCGGCACGGACTGGAATATCAGCCTGTTTCATTATCGCAATCACGGCTCCGACTATGGACGCATCCTCGCGGGTATCGATGTCCCGCCCGGGGAAATCGACGAACTGGAGGCCCACCTGGCGCAACTCGGCTATCCGCACTGGGAAGAAAGCAACAATCCCGCCTATTCCCTGTTTCTCGGGTGACCTGGTGTACGGGGCTGCAACCCTTTTTCCGTTTCGCGCATCTCAATGATGTAAGCGACTTTTTTGCCAGGGGATTTTAGTGAACTTGAGACCGATTACCTTATTTTTCTGGGGCTTCCTCATCGCTTCGGCGGCGGTGGCGTCTGAAAGACACGAAACGCACATCAAGGTCGTGTCCGACGAGAACGGCGAAGTGTTCGAGTGGCAGAGTTCCGACCCGGACGCGGACTTCTCGGACCTCGAGGTTGGCGAAAGCAGGACCGTGACCGGCGATGACGGCAAGGAAGTCACGGTGACGCGCACCGAGGACGGTATCGAATTCGACGTCGACGGCAGGAAGATCGACCTCATGGCCTTCGACGGCGACCATGACATCACGATCGATATCGAGAAGTCCGAAAACGTCAGAATCATCAAGACCGATGACCCGGCCGATGTAACGATCATTTCTTCGGACGAGATCGACGATGAAACGCGCGCCAGGATCGAAGCGGTCCTGAAAGATGCCGGCAAGGACGGCGAAATTCTGTTTCTCGATGGCAATGAACTCGGCGCAGATGCGCAGGCTCACGGCGAGCACGAAGTCCGCATAATCAGGAAGGAACTCGAAGAGACGAACTGACACATCCCTTATGCTGTTTGTTTCGTAGCGACTCGCGGTGGCCCCTGGCCGCCGCTTTTCTTTCAGTCCCACATTTGCCGCATACGCGCGGCAACATCGACTTGCCTGTCGCTTCGCGGCCGGAATGCACCGGCCTCCCCATCCGAACGACCCTTGAAGCGCTGCTCGAGCCTGGTGAGCAGGCGCTCCGTCATGAAGCGGCTGCGCGCACCATAGACGTGGCGGTCGCCGTCTTTGCGCTGTTGCGTGACAAAAAAGCGCAGCGGTGCGATCAGCGAGAGCGACTGTTTTGCGCGCGTCATGGCGACATACAGCAGGCGCCGTTCCTCCTCGATCATCTCGGGCTTGCCGGTGGCGAACTCCGACGGGAAATTGCCATCCGTCACGTTCAGCACGAATACGGCCTCCCATTCCTGCCCCTTGGCCGAGTGCACCGTGGACAGCACGAGGTAGTCCTCGTCGAGCAGCGGATCCCCGGCGCGATCGCCCGCCGCACTGGGCGGATCGAGAGTCAGCTCGGTCAGGAACCGCTCGCGCGTCGCATAGCGCCCCGATATCTGCTCGAGCTGTTCGAGGTCGGCCTCCCGCATGTCGATGCTGTCGTAGATGCGTTCGAGCTGCGGCTGGTACCAGCGCCGCACGAGCGTCAGCTGGGACTGCCAGCCCGGCGCGGCGATGTCAGCGTGCGCGAGTGCGGCGAGCATCTCGCAAAATACCGGCCATTCGTCGGCAGCCGCCGCCGGCGGACGGAAGGACGCGAGGCACTCGAATCCGTAATCATTACAGGCAAGTGATTCGAAACAACGGGCGGCGATCGACGGCCCGATCCCGGGCAGGAGCTTGAGCACCCGAAACGCGGCAACTTCGTTGCGTGGATTCTCCGCCCATTTGAGAACCGCAAGCAGATCTTTCACGTGCGCTGCCTCGAGGAACTTGAGCCCGCCGTACTTGACGTAGGGAATGTTGCGGCGGGTGAGCTCAAGTTCGAGTCGATCGCTGTGATGGGAGCCGCGAAACAGCACGGCCTGCTCCCTGAGCAGCATCCCCTGTTCGCGTCGTGCCAGCACGGCCTCGACGACGTACTCCGCCTCGGCGTCGCAGTCCTCGACCGTCACGTACTGCGGCCGCTCTCCCTGGCCGCATTTCGAAAACAGATTCTTGCGGTATTGCCGGTCGCTTGCGGCGATGAGGCAGTTGGCTGCATCGAGCACGGCCTGGGTCGAGCGGTAGTTTTGCTCCAGCGTCACGACCCGGGCCGTCGGCTTGAACTGGTCCGGGAAGCCGAGGATGTTGTCGACGTCGGCAGCCCGGAAGGAATAGATCGACTGGGCATCGTCGCCGACGACCGTCACGCCGCTGCCGTCGGGTTTCAGCGCTCGCAGAATCTCTGCCTGCACCCGATTCGTATCCTGGTATTCGTCGACCAGCACGTGCTCGAACCACGACCCGATTTCGTCGGCGAACTCGGGCTCGGCGACGAGGTGCGACCAGTACAGCAGCAGGTCGTCGTAGTCGAGTGACTGTGTGCGCTGCTTGCGTTCGACGTAGCAGCGAAACAGCGTCGACAGTTCCGCCGTCCAGTCGGCGCACCAGGGAAAATCCCGCTCGAGCACGTCGGCAAGCGCTTGCTGCGTGTTGACGCATCGGGAGTAAATCGCGAGACAGGTATCCTTCTTCGGAAATCGCCGCGACTTTGCCGAGAGCTTCGCCTCGTGCCGCACGACATCGAGCATGTCGGCCGCGTCGCCGCGATCGAGCACCGAGAAGCCCGGGTCGAGTCCGAGGTTGTGGGCAAAGCGGCGCAACAGGCGATTGCCGATCGAATGAAAGGTGCCTGCCCACGGCAGGCCACCGCGGGGCAATCGCGCGGCACCGTGTGCCGTTGCACGGACGATGGTTTCGACACGCCGTATCATCTCCTGGGCGGCGCGACGCGTAAACGTGAGCAACAGGATGCGCCCCGGGTCGACGCCCTCGATGATCAGGTGGGCAACCCGATGTGCCAGCGTCATGGTCTTGCCGGTTCCGGCACCGGCGATGATGAGCAGCGGCCCGGAGCGGAACGTGGCGTCCGGCGCTCGTTCGCCGAACTCGGCCGCCTGTCGCTGGGCCGGATTGAGCATCCCCAGATAATCGGTTTCCTGTTCGGCTGCCTGCATTTCGCACCCCGTATTCGAGTCTGTCTTTTTATACAGTACTGGATGAATTTACAAGGCTCAACGCGAGGTTGTACAACGTACGCGGTCGTGTATAAAGCCGTGATGACCCTCGAAATTGCACTGGTTCTCGGCATCCTCGCTATTTCGTTGGTCTTGTTCATCAGCGAGGTCATCCGCATGGACCTCGTTGCGCTGCTCGTTCTGGGCGCCCTCGCCATTACCGGCCTCGTCGATTCCTCCGAGGCGTTCGCGGGGTTCAGCAACAGCGCCGTCATCACGGTCTGGGCGATGTTCATCCTCAGCGAGGGCCTGACGCGGACCGGTATTGCAGACATCATCGGGCGCCAGGTCATGCGCATCGGCGGCAAGCGGGAGATTCCGATGATCATGGTCATCATGATCACGGGTGCCGTGCTCTCTGCGTTCATGAACAACATCGGGGTCGCCGCACTGATGCTGCCCGTCGTCGTCGAGGTCGCGCGCCGCACCCGGCTGCCTGCCTCGCGCCTGCTCATGCCGCTGGCCTACTCGACCCTGCTCGGCGGCCTGATGACCCTGATCGGTACGCCGCCCAACCTGCTGGTCGCGCAGTCGATGGCACTCAACGGCTACGAGCCGTTCGGATTGTTCGACTTCACCCCGATCGGCGGCGCCGTCATGGTCGTCGGCGTCCTGTTCGTCGCGTTCTTCGGCCGTTTGCTGTTGCCGCGCACGAAGGCGGCCCGCGGCAAGCACGTCAGTCAGCGCAGCCTGCGGTCCCGTTACAAGCTCCAGGAACGCACCTTCATGTTGCGCGTGCCGAGAGATTCGATCCTTGTCGGCAAGACGCTCGCGGAAAGCCGGATCGGTTCGTCGACCGGGCTGATCATCCTGTCGCTCGAACGGGACGGCAACAGCGAGACCCTGCCCGGACGCCAGACCGTGATACGGGGCGGCGACGGCCTGCTGGTGCAGGGCCGCGTCGACCAGTTCCGGGAACTCCGGCGCTGGTCCGATCTCGTCATCGAGCGCGAAGCGCCGGTGCTCAAGTCGATGGTCGCGGCCAAGGTCCTGTACGCGGTCGTGACCATCGCTGACAACTCGTCGGTGGTCTCGGAACTGATCCGGGACGCAGGGTTCCGCACACGCTTCGATGTCGCCGTCATCGGCATCAAGCGGCGCGGCTCGTTCCGGCTGACCAACCTCTCCTACGTGCCGATCCGGGCTGGCGACCAGCTCCTCGTCCAGGGCGAAATCGAGGCTATTTCCGAACTCGAAAAGTATGCCGATTTCGCCGCGGTCGACCTGTTGACCGACGGTCGTCTCACCGAAGAAATCCAGGCGGACGAGCGCATGTTCGTGGTGCGCCTTCCCAGGCAGAGCGGGCTCGTTGGCGAGACCCTCGAGAAAAGCCGCCTGGCCGACGTGTTCGATTTCCGCGTGCTCGCAATTTTCCGCGACGGGGAGTTGACGGTTATGCCGCGTGGCGACGAGGTGCTGTCCGGCAGCGATCTGTTGTTGCTCGAAGGCCAGCACAGCGACCTGGACGTCCTGCGCGGCCTGCAGGAACTCGAGATCGATACCAAGGTGTCGGGTAACGTCTCGGCCTACGAGTCCGAGCGCCTGACGCTCATGGACGCGACGCTCGATCCGCGCAGTTCGCTGGCCGGCCGCACCGTGGGCGAACTCAATTTCCGCGAACGCTACGGCATCGAACTCGCGGGCATCTGGCGCGAAGGCGAGACGGTCGGCACCGAGCTCGCCGACGAACGCCTGCAGATCGGCGATGCGCTGTTGCTGCTGGGGCCTCGCGACCGCCTCCAGCTGCTGTCATCCGACACGGACTTCCTGATCCTGACGCCGCTCGGGCAGGAACCGCCCGACACGCGGCGCGCGCCGCTCGCCGCGGCCATCATGTTCGGTGTCGTGGTGTCGGTCATGCTCGATTTCGCGCCGATCTCGATCGCCGCGGTCATCGGCGGTTCGATCATGGTCCTCACGGGCTGCCTCAACATGGAGCAGGCCTACCGGGCGATCGACTGGCGTGCAATCTTTCTCATCGCCGGCATGTTGCCCCTCGGCACTGCGATGCAGGATACCGGTGCCGCCGAATACCTCGCGACGCAGGTAATGAACCTGCTCGGCGATGCCGGTCCGTGGCCGGTCATCATGGGTCTGTATGTCCTGACGGCCATGGCAACGATGATCATTCCGACGGCGGCGCTCGTCGTTCTCATGGCGCCTATCGTACTTTCCGCCATGGCCGACCTCGGGGTCGCGCCGGAGACCGCAATGATGGCGATCGCGATGGCCGCGTCCGCGAGCTTCACGAGCCCGATTTCGCATCCCGCGAACATCCTCGTCATGGGTCCGGGCGGCTACCGCTTCGTCGACTACCTCAAGGTCGGGGTGCCGCTGACCATCGTGGTCTTCATCGCCGTCATGGTGCTGTTACCGATTCTCTGGCCGCTGGTACCGGCTTAAGGAGCCATTGCACATGAGTTTCACAGTCGTCATCGCCGGCGCCGGGCATGCTGCCGGACAATTGGTTACGAGCCTGCGCCGGGCCGGCATGGACGGCCGCATCCTCGTCGTCGGCGACGAGCCGTATCTGCCCTACCAGCGCCCCCCGTTGTCGAAGAAGTTTCTCGCCGGCGAAATGCCGGCCGAACGCCTCTACGTCAAACCCGCGAGCTTCTACGAAGAAGCCGGCGTCGAGTTCCGTCTCGACACGCGCATCGAGGCCATAGACCGCGACGCCGGTTGCCTGCGTACTGCGGGAGACGAGGCGATCGGCTACGACAAGCTGGTCCTGTCGCTCGGGTCGCGCGTCCGGCGTTTGCCGGTAGACGGTGCCGATCTCGAGCGTGTCCATTACCTGCGGACGATCGCGGACGTGGCGGCCATTCGTGCGGATTTCGAAAAGGGCGGGCGGCTCGTCGTCGTCGGCGCCGGATACATCGGGCTCGAAGTCGCCGCGGTCGCGCGCCAGGCAGGGCTCGACGTGACGGTCGTCGAGATGGCGGATCGCGTCATGAGCCGCGTCGTCTCGCCGGAGATTTCCGATTATTACCAGATCGAGCACGCCAACCAGGGAGTGAAACTGCGGCTGTCGACGGGCGTCACGGCCTTTGGCGGCAAGAAGCGGGTAACCAGCGTCGTCACCTCGGAGGGCGAGGAAATTCCGGCCGACTTCGTGGTCATCGGGGTGGGCATCGTACCCAACACCGAGCTTGCGAGCGCAGCCGGGCTCGATGTCGACGACGGCATCATTGTCAACGATCATTGCGTGACACGCGATCCGGATATCTTCGCAGTCGGCGATTGCACCCGGCATCCGAATGCGATTTACGATCGTATGCTGCGGCTCGAGTCGGTACACAACGCGCTCGAGCAGGCAAAGACAGCGGCTCTGAACATCTGTGGCCGGGACACGGCGTATTGCGAGGTTCCCTGGTTTTGGTCGGACCAGTACGACCTGAAATTGCAGATCGCGGGGCTGTCAGACGGCTATGACGACGTTGTCATACGAGGCAACCCGGCCGAACGTGCATTCTCCTGCGTCTATCTGCGGGACGGGCGCGTGATCGCGACCGATGCGATCAACGCGCCGCGCGATTTCGTTCATTCGAAACAGTTGATCGCCGCGGGCGCATCGCTCGATCCCGAGCAGATCGCCAATGCCGAGGCTGCGCTGAAGGACCTCGTCGCCTAGCCGAAACTTCTCACCGAACCGGGTTCGCTGCCGCGGACAGCGGCTCGGGGAACGCAATGAGCAGGCGGCCTTCGGCCGATACGAACCCCTGATCGCTCGAGAATGCGAGAACCGACAGCGACTCGACGGCCTCCATGTCGCGGCCTCGCAGCGAACCGGACGCCCCTGCCACGGCTGCGGTACCGAGCGCGCCCGGCCCGGAGGTCATGTCGCCGAACCACTTACCGCGCCAGGTATTGGCACTGCTGCGCCATGCCGGGAAGGCAACCTGACGCAGGAAGGGCCAGTAGTTTTCCTGCTGCGCGACGAACAGGCTGCCCCGACCGGGCAGGTAAATGTACCAGGCACTGTCCATGATCGCTGCGCCCTTTAACGGCCGCGAACTCTCCGACTTCGAGGAGAACTTGACGCCGATTCCGGCCGGTTCGCCACCGGCGTTGTCGAGCAGCGATACCATGGCACTCGTCTGCCGAATTGGCGCTTCCCACAGTTGCAGTACCTTGTCGGGTCTGGGTGCGTGCATCGACTCGCCGTCGTTCGTGTACAGGATGCTCTCGGTCGGAACGGCCGAGTAGGCGAGTGCGATGACGTCGGCATCGGTAACGGACAGCGGCGACGCCCCGCGATTCGCGGCGAAGGGGTTGTACAACAAGGCGAGCGCCAGAAAAATGGCGCCGACAATCATGCCGAGGAGCAATGCGAGCAAATACTTCATTGGGCCGCTTCCTCCATCAGAGCCGGCTCGAGTTGGCTGAGATAGCTGGCCCGCAACTCGATTCGACCAAGGGGTGCATCATCGTCGCCGGACTGGTTTGCGACCCAGCGCTCTGCAAGTGCGCCCTCAAGTTCTTCAAACTCGCGTGAGCCCGAAACGATCGTACCGATGCGGGCACCACTTTCGCGTGGCTGCGGTTCCATGCTGACGATCAGTGAGCCCCGTGCGGGCAGGTGCAACATCCAGTCGATGACGACCTCGTCGCCGCGCCTCGCTGCCGTCCGCACGCCTACGCCCACGACGGCATCCCGGGCATTGCGGATCTTGAACATTTCCATACGTACGCCGGCAAGCAGGTCGCCGACTGGCCACTCGAGACCCGGTGGAACGAGTTCTCCCCGGGCCGGGGCGCCGGTCATCACGCGGTCGATCGGGATTTTGGTGTGAAACGACTCGATGGTGCCCCCGTTCGGGGCGACCGCGATGATGGACGTTTCACGTGCCTGGTCGACTACCGGAAACGCGTACAGCGCACCCGCTGCCACGATGACGCCGAGTACGATGCCGAAAAGGAACGTCTTGATCAAACCTTTCTCGCTGTAGTCAATTCGCCTGCCAAATCAGGCACATGCAACGAGTTTAGTTAAATTGGCGGCGGTATCACACTCACTTTGGTCGAATTTGTGACGAAGCGCACATGAACCCGTGCAGGCGACGGTCAATACGCCTCGAAGTATTGCTGCAGGTAGTCGTCGAGTGACAAAAGATCAGCGGCCTCGATCTCCTGCTGACGGACGAGAGAATCGGCTGCCTCCCTGGCAAGCGCGGCCTTGCGCGACTCGCTGAGCGGCGCGATCGATGCAAAATAATCACGGTGGCAGCGAGCGGTTTGCAGTGCGAACTCGAAGAAACTGCTGCCCGTCTCTTCGAGTTCGTTGACGATTCGGGCCGACAGCGTCCTGGCCGGATCGTCGACGAGAGTCCGGAGGTGACGGATGGCCGCCGAATAGTTGTCGTCTTTCCGGTCGATGGCCTCGGCGACCGCCAGGACCTTGTCGAGAATTTCGCCGGCCCACGTCGCCAGCGGCATCTCGACGCCGTCGCGCCGTAATCTGAAGTCGGGATCGCGGCCGCTCTTCGCGGTACCTGTGTGGTTATCGCGGATTTCATCGATCTCCCCGTCGCGTATCGGCGGGCTGTCCTCGAGAAGACAGTAAATGAGGAACGCCTCGATGAAGCGCATCGTATTTTGGTTGACCCCGGAGGGATCGAACATGTTGATGTCGAGCGAACGCACCTCGACGTATTCGATGCCGTCGCGACGCAGCGCGGCCGTCGGCTGTTCGCCGGAGCGGGCGACGCGCTTTGGCCGCACCGGTGAGTAGTATTCGTTTTCGATCTGCAGAAGGTTCGCGTTCAGTTGCCGGTACTCGCCATCGACCTTGACGCCGATCTTCTCGTACGCCGGTTCTACCTCGTGAATTGCCTCGCTCAGGTCGCGGACATACTCATCGAGGCTGTTCAGGGAAATATCGATGCGCGACTGGTTCTTGTTGCTGTAACCGAGATCGCTCATGCGCAGCGATGTGGCGAAAGGCTCGACCCAGGTATCGGTGTTCAGCGACTTCAGCCTCGCCGCTGCGCTCGCGAACGACTTGCACACGGCGGGCGACGCCCCGAACAGGTACAAAATAATCCAGCCCATGCGGCGGAAGTTGCGGATCATCGCAAGGTAGTGCACCGAGCGAAACTCGCTGGCATCGAGATTACTGCCGAGAACCTCCCGGTAGACAGGCCAGAAAGCCACCGGCAACGAATAATTGAAGTGCACTCCCGCGATGACCTGCATCTCGCGCCCGTAGCGGTAGCCAAGGCCACGGCGGTAGATAGTCTTCATGCGCCCGACGTTGGAACTGCCGTAACGCGCGAGCGGAATCTCGCTGTCTTGCGGCAGACGGCACGGCATGCTCGACGTCCACAGCATCTCGTCGCCGAGATGCGCGTACGTAAACTGGTGGATATCACAGATGCACCGCAGTGCTTCCCAGGTCGTCGACATCGCCGGCGTGACAAACTCGAGCAGCGCTTCGGAGAAATCCGTCGTTATGTAACGATTGGTCAGGGCGGAACCGAGGCCCGCGGGATGGGGGGTTTGCGCGAGGGTGCCATCGGCCGCGACGCGCAGGGATTCCTTCTCCACGCCCTTCAGTCCGCCGTACAGGACATCGCCGCTGTGAGCGGTGACGGCTGCCAGGCGCTTCTCGAAACCCTGCTGCAATCCCATTCCTTGAAGACAGCCCGTCGCTCGGGCCGGGCTGCAGTTTTACCACATCTGCTATGCTCGGTTGCATGTCTTCCCGGTTCGCCCTGATCGTCGTTGCCGTCATTCTCGTTTGTTTCAGTGCACCGGCGTTCGCCTTCCGCTGCGGCAACCGGATCGTGACGGTCGACATGCACGAGGCAGAGGTCCGCCGCGCATGCGGTGCGCCGACGACGATGCGCCATATCGGTCGGGCGCTTCGTGACGTGGATGTGGGTGCCGAACGGCATCAAGGTGGCTGGACTCTGCGTCGCCACCCGGGCTTTCGATTCACGCAGGAAGTCATCGTCACCGAGTACGTCTACAACTTCGGACCGCGCAAGCTGATGCGCCGGCTGGTATTCGAGGGCGGCATCCTCGTGTCAATCGAGAAGCTGGGCTACGGCTATCGCGAAGAGTAGGGAACACGGGTAGTATGCGCACATGAAAGAAGCAAAGAAGCGACGCCTTCGCGATCGCGTGTCGGGCGCACCGACGCTGATCAACGAAGGCTGCAAGATTTCCGGGGTCATCTCGGGCCAGGGTGATTTTCAGATCAGCGGCGAAGTCGACGGTGACTGTGAAATCGATGGGATGGTAACGCTGACGCCGACCGGCTACTGGAACGGCACGATCAATGCCGGCAACGTCGTCATCTCCGGCCACGTGGAGGGCGACATCGTCGCGTCCGGGAAGGTCGAGATAGCTGCTACCGCGCGCATTTCAGGGAAGGTGTCGGGAGAGGCCATCGCGGTTGCCGAGGGCGCGGTCGTCGAGGGTCAGATGAAGACCATCGCGCAGCCGGCTCCGACCGATTTCGTCGAGAAGCGGGCGCAGCAGGGCTGAAACCGCCCCGCCCGCCCGTGGGCGTCTCGTCCCGTATCTGTTGGTTCGGGCCGGAAAATGCGGGCTCTGCGGCGCGCGAAAGTGCTAAAATGGGTCCATCAACCGGCCAAATAATAATGATGATATGACCGGCAGCAGGATCCCACGCCTACTCGTGCATGCGACGGCACTCGGTGCCATCGTACTCGGCGGCGTGTTGTCGCTGTTCTATGCCCAGCACCGCTGGCTTGCCAGCCAGATCGTAACGGCCAGTTACGAGGAACATCGCACGCTGCTCGAAGCAAGCCACACGAATCGTGCACGCGCCCAGCTGCATGCAATCGTCGATGGCTTGCCCGCAGATAGCTCCGACTTGCAGGACGACCAGATAAAACGGGCGCTCGAGCAGGCCCTTGCGGAAAACGAGGACATCAACGGGCTGCGCCTGACCGGCAAGGACGGCGTCTCCTGGTCGAGCGGCGAGTTCCCGCGCGGCGTCGAGGTAACAGAGACGACGATACTTTCAAGCCATCTGCTGCTGTCCTATCCCGTCATTCGCGGCGGAGTCGAGGTGGGCCGGCTTTGGGGCTCTTTCGATCTCGAAGAATTCAGGGCTGAACTGCAACAATTCGAGCAGCTGCTGCAAGCAAAGGAAATCGAGAGCCGGCGCCTCAGTTACCTGTGGATCGGCGGCGGCACGATGGCAGTGCTGTTGCTCTGCGGCGGGCTAGTCTGGCTGATCGTACGCCGGCAAACGAAACGCATTCGGCAACTGAAGAAGCAGGCCGAAAAGTTTCGCGATGCGGACTTCGGCGAGCCGCTGCCCGTGACCCGCGACGATGAGCTCGGCGCGTTGTCCCGGGTGTTCAACGACATGCGTGACAAGCTGCGTGCGACGACGATTTCGCGCGATTACGTCGACAGCATTCTGTCGGGCATGAACGAAGCGATCATCGTTACCAACGAGGCGGGCGAAATCACCCGCATTAACTCGGCGACGACACATCTGCTCGGCTATGACCCGGATGAACTCGAAGGTATCTCGATCGACCAGCTCGTCGATCGCAAGCAGAGCGGGTCACTGGCAGCCGGTACGCCCTCGGGCCTGCCCCGGGAGGCCGCCCTCGAGAGCAAATACGGGGAATCAATACCCGTCTCGTATACCTGCTCGATCATCACCGGTGAAGGCGACGGTACGGGCGACAGGATCTATGCAGCGCAGAACATTACGGAGCGACGCCGTGCCGAAAAACGCATCCGGTACCTCGCTCGAATCGATGCCCTGACCAAGATTCCCAATCGCATGCAGTTTCAGCACCTGTTGCAGCGCGGCATTGCACGGGCACGTCGTGCCTCCAAGCCTCTGTGCCTGTTCTATGTCGACATCGATCATTTCAAGGAAATCAACGACACCTTCGGCCACCTTGCCGGGGATACGACGCTCGAGACCGTGGCCCAGCGCCTGTCGGCAACGCTTCCCGAGCACGCAGTCATCGGTCGGCTCGCGGGCGATGAATTCGCCGTCATTCTCGAGGACCTCGGTCCCGACCAACGGGGCGAGGAAGACACTCGCAAACTGGCGCAGCGCATCCTGGACCGCCTCGCCGACCCCTTCTACGTCCAGGGCCACGAAGTATTCATGACAGCGAGCATGGGGATCGCCTATTACCCGATGGATGCGCCCAACGTCATCGACCTGATTCGCAATGCCGATGCTGCGCTCTACAGCGCAAAGAAGTCGGGAGGCAACGTGTTTGCGTTCTACGTCCCGGCCATGAACGAGGCGTCCGTCGAGCGGTTGATGACCAAGAGCAAGCTCAAGCGCGCATTCGAACGCGATGAGTTGCTCGTCCACTACCAGCCGAAATACAACCTCGAGACAGGCGAGGTGTTCGGCGCCGAAGCGCTCGTGCGGTGGGAGCTGCCGGAGCGTGGCCTGATCCTGCCGTCAGACTTCATACCGATTGCCGAGGAGACCAACCTGATCATCGAAATCGGGGAGTGGGTGCTCGACAAGGTGTGTGAGGACTTCCGTATCTGGCAACGCAGTGTCGGCTCACCGGGGCGTGTGTCCGTCAATCTGTCACTGAAGCAACTGCGTCAGTTGAACTTCATCAATCGAATCAGCTCGATCCTGCGCAGCCACGAGGTATCGCCGACGTCACTCGAACTCGAGATCACCGAGACGACGCTGATGGAGAATCCCAAGCGCACGATCAGGCTTCTCGACCAGCTCTACGGTCTCGGCCTGCATCTCGCCATCGACGATTTCGGAACCGGATACTCGTCTCTCAGCGCGTTACAGCAGTTCCCGATCAGCACGCTCAAGATTGACCAGTCTTTCGTCCGCGATGTCGTGACGAACCCGGATGACGCAACGATTGTCGATACGATCATCCAGATGGGCCAGAACCTCAACATGGATGTCGTCGCCGAGGGTGTCGAGGACGAAGCGCAGCTCAACTTTTTACAAAAGCTCGGATGCACTTATGTCCAGGGACTGTTGTTCGGCCAGCCGATGAGCGCGGATAACTACCTTGAATTGCTGCTTGCGCAGGCACAGGGAACCGATACTTACCGGGCGTTGTTTGCCTGATCCGGGGATTGTGCTTAAATTGCCGGACTATGATTATCAAAACGTCTCGATGGGCCGTCTCCGTGGCCTTACTTAATTCTCGCGCAGGGCGCGCTCGCCTGCGATTACCCAGAACGCCTGCAGGACCTGCCGGACGGCAATTCGGCGACTCGCGATGACATGCTTGCCGGCAAAAAGGCCGTGCAGGATTATCTTGCGCAGATGGAGGAATATCTCGGCTGCATCGAAGCCGAAGCGGCACAGGCTATCATTGCCATGGGTGATGTGGACGAGGAAGCCAAGACACAGCGTCAGGAAACCTTCAACAAGAAGTACAACGCTGCGGTCGAGGAAATGAACCTCGTTGCCGAGGAGTTCAATATCCAGTTACGGGCGTACAACGCCCGCAAGAAATAGACTGACCGGCCTTATCCGAGTCGATCGATCTCGCTCTTGAGGTCGGTCCGGTTCTCCGTAACGATGCGCTCGAGTACGCGGATGCGTTCTTCGAGCTGTTCGATATGTACCAGCGTTTCCTCGAGTTCGGGATCCGACGGTTGTTCCTGGTTCTTCATCTTCAGGTACTTCTGTATGGTATCCGCCGTGAAAACGATTGCGACGATACAAACAACGTAAAACAATGTATTCATTGACGGTCCCTGTGTTGAAACTCAGAGTTTGCGAAACTCTTCATCGAGTTGATATCGCGACGATGTGATGTGCTTCTCGAGCCTTGCGAGGCGCTCATCGAGGTCCTTGTAGCGCTCCCTCACCTCTCTGGCTGTTGGCTTCGCACGCCGGATTTCCTCGCGCAAGGTTTCCTTGCGACGTTCGTCCGGATCCCCGTCGCCATACGCTCGTGACGAGGAAACCGGAATCAACAGTACGGCTGCAAGGTAGGCCAGGGCTGCGAACGGGAACACGCACAGGAACGCGATGATGCACAGAAAGCGCGTCACCTTGAGGTTGAAGCCCAGGTAGTTTGCGAGCCCGGCACACACGCCTCCCAGAACTGCGCGATCGGCATCCCGATACAAACGTCGTCCCGATGTGCCTGCAAATGTGCTCATGAGTGCCTCCAGTCGTCACGGCGATAACGTCGCCAGAATTCATACTCGCTGCGCCTGCCCGAATACAGCAGCGGCTTCTCCCGAATCAGCACGGTCAGCGCAATATAGACGGCGGCGGTCAGCCAGAAGAACAGCATGAGGCTGATCACCGCGATAACCCGGACGGTGCCGACATTGAAATTGTAACGGTCAGCGACGCCGGCACAAACGCCGAATATCCAGCCATTTTCACGATCGCGATAGAAACCTCGCAACGGGCCGTAATCAATATTCCACGTGTCCCGACTCATTCAGTCCGCCTCCGCAGTCCGCTCCGCCGCAACGCGCGCCTTGAGGGCATCGAGCTCCTTCCTCACCGACTCCTCGGCCTCGAGGCTCGCGAATTCGTGGTTCAGGTCCTTCGGCATACCCAGGTCGTAGGCTTCCACCCTGCCTTCGACATCGTCGATGCGGCGCGTGTAGGCCTCGAAGCGCAGCATCGCATCATCGATCTTGTAGTCGTGAATCTTCTTGCGAGCGGCCAGCCGGCTGCTTGCTGTCGTGTGCCGGGCAAGCAGGGCTTTCTGGCGCGCTTTGGCATCTTCGAGCTTGGCCTCGAGCCGGGCGATGTCCTCATTGAGTTTCGCCAGCCCCTCATCGACCGCAACATAGTCCTGTTTGAACGCCTCGACCGCGGCCGCCACGCGCGATTTTTCGACCAGCGCCGCCTTGGCGAGGTCTTCACGACCCTTGCGCATGGCCATTTCGGCCTTCTCGTCCCAGTCGTCGCGCTCGTTTTCGAGCGTTTCGATCTTGCGGTTGAGGTCTTTCTTGTCCGCGATCGATCGCGCGGCAGCGGAACGAACCTCGACCAGTGTGTCCTCCATCTCCTGGATCATCAGGCGCACGATCTTTTCCGGATCTTCTGCCTTGTCGAGGATCGCGTTGATGTTGGAGTTCACGATGTCACTGAATCTCGTGAAAATACCCATGGATGTGTCCTCTTGCACGGTAAACCCACCAGTAATGTTGCAGCTTCCGTGCCAGTTTGGCCGAATCGCTCTAAGTTATTGTTTACTTGAGAGAAAAATGGAAAAATCACGGCCGAACAACGCCCGTAGAGTGGTTTATTTCGCTATTAATTAGCTTTTTTGGCTAATTTATAGTGAAATTGACCAATGGCTACCGCACCCGAATCGCAACAGATCATCGGCGAGGCACCGGCCTTTCTGGAAATGCTCGAGCACGTTTCCCGGGCAGCGCCGCTGTCCAAGCCCGTGCTCGTGGTGGGCGAGCGCGGTACCGGCAAAGAGCTCGTCGCATCGCGCCTGCATTTCCTCTCGGAGCGCTGGGAGCAACGCGTCGTCAAGGTCAATTGCGCTGCGTTGACCGAATCGATTCTCGAATCCGAACTGTTCGGTCACGAAGCCGGGGCCTTTACCGGGGCGGCAAGAACCCACATCGGGCACTTCGAGCGTGCCGATGGCGGTACGCTGATCCTCGACGAACTCGCGACGATTTCGCTCCGCATGCAGGAGAAGATTCTCAGGACGATCGAATACGGTGAGGTTCAGCGCGTGGGGGGAAGCGAGACGTTGCAGGTCGACGTCCGGATCGTGGGATCCACGAATGCCGATCTGCCGGCGCTCGCGGAGAAAGGAGAGTTTCGCAAGGATCTGCTGGACAGATTGGCGTTCGATGTCGTTACCGTTCCCCCGCTAAGGGAACGTGTCGAGGACATCCTGCCGCTCGCGCATGCGTTCGCCATCAACATGGCCAGTGAACTCAAGTGGAGTTTTTTTCCGGGATTCAGCGCCCGCGCGACCTCCGCCCTGCTGCGCAACAAGTGGCCAGGCAATGTGCGCGAGCTGAAGTACGCGATCGAACGTTCGGTATACCGCTCGAAAGACCCCGAGCAGCCGATTACCGAGATCGTGCTCGACGCCTTCGACTCCCCCTACAAGATCGTTGCGCCAGGCGGGGCCGCGACGCCAGCCACGGTAGCACGACGCAAGACGCCGCTGCTGCCGGCCGATCTCAACCAGCGGCTCGAGGATATGGAGGTCAATCTGCTCGAAGCGGCGCTCGAGAAAGCGAAATTCAACCAGCGTATGGCAGCCGACCTGCTCGGGCTCAGTTACCACCAGTTCCGGGGCAAGCTGCGGAAATTCAAGATCCCCGGCAAGCCCGTCAGCACCTAGCTCTCGTCGCGGTAGCGGCGCACGTAGATCGCGGCCGTCGTCAGGAGGGCGCAAACGACAATCCCGATCCAGGTATCCACGCTGCCGAAAAACTTCGCAACATCGAGATGGGCGAGCAGGCTCGAAATTTCCTCTGTTATGTCGTGGGCGCCGTGGAACGGATTTTCTTCATCGAAAAAGCGCTCGATGTCGATGTCGGCGAATATCGGGATGCTCGCACTCCGGCCCCAGACGGCCTCGGCAAAATGCTTCGAACGCAGGAAGATCCCCTCGATCATCGGGATCAACACAAGCGGCAGGAATGCCATCAGCAGCGGCGCCCGGCGGGTGTAGCCCGATACGAACAGGAACCAGCCCACGAACGGCGACATCCAGATCGAGAGCGCAAACAGAAGAATGATCATCGCGAGCCAGTTGTCGAGCAACGGTACCGACTCCCAGATCAGCAGGCTTGCGTCACCGCCCTGGAACGACACCCAGACGCTGGTGATGACCAGGTTGATCAGGTGCGTCACGATGATGCCCACGGCCGCGACGGCCGGGATGACGAACAACGCCGTCAACAGCTTCGAGATGACGGTTTCGGCATCGGTTACCGGCAGGGACCGCCAGAACAGGATGCTCTTGTCCTTGCGCTCCGCGTACAGGGAATCGAGTGCGTAGAACACGGTCAGCACGCCGAGCCCGAGGAGGAACAGCCAGGACGAACCCACGAACAGCCCTGTCAGCACGGCCTTGCGCCCGGTGTCCCCGGCGGCGTTCTGCGCGCCGAAGATTGCAAGATCGAGTTCCTCGCGAAACTCGCCGCCGACAAATACCAGCGCCGTCAGGGTACCGAGCGTCACGATACTCGCAATCACCAGCGGCGTGACGTAGATCGACCGGTGCTCCCAGAGTTCGCGCCTGATCAGGGCAACATAGTGGCCAATCATTTGCGGGCCTCCTTGATCTTGGCGACGAACAGGTCAGCAACCGATGGAATGCGAATATCGCCCAGCCCCTCGAGATGCTCCCGATCGACGCCGTCAAAAAGCAGCACCGACTTGCCGAACACCTCGCTTTCGGCGATCGGCCCGAGGCCGCGTGCCGTGACCGCATTTTCTCCCGACGCCATCAGCTCGATGTAGCGCTCGCCGAGATCGTCCATCGGAGCGTCCAGCAGGATTTTCCCGTCGTTGATGAACATGACGTCCGTCAACAGGTTTTCGATTTCCTCCACCTGATGCGTCGTGATCAGGATCGTGCGCTCCTCGTCGAAATAGTCGTTCAGCAGGTTGGCATAGAATTCCTTGCGGAACAGGATGTCGAGCCCCAGCGTCGGTTCGTCGAGTACCAGCAGTTTTGCATCGATCGCCATGATGATCGCGAGATGCAGCTGCGTGACCATGCCCTTGGAAAGCTCTTTTACCCTCGCCCGAAGTTGCACCTTGGTCTCGCGCAGCAACGTGTCGGCCCGCGAACGCGAGAAGTTCGGATGCACGGCCTCGACGTACTCGAGCAGCTGCGAGACCTTGATCCATCGGGGCAGCACCGCCACGTCCGCCATGAAGCAGATCTCGCGCATCAGTTGCTTGCGCTGGCGGAACGGATCGAGCCCCAGGACGGAAAGATCGCCGTCGCAATCCGTGAGGCCGAGCATGGCCTTGAGGAGCGTCGTCTTGCCCGCACCGTTCGGCCCGATCAGGCCGAGAATGCGGCCCTTCTCGATTTCGAAACTGACGTCGTCGACGGCGCGCACTGACCCATAGTGCTTCGATACCCCGCGCGCTGTGACCAGGCTACTCATCGTTGTTCTTTGCCTCCCCGTTGGATACCTGACTGAGCAGATCGGCGCTGTCCAGCCCGAGCCGTTCGATGGTTGCAACGACCTGCGGCCACTCCTTCTGCAGGAACCGCGCGCGTTCGTCCTTGAGCAACTGGTCGCGTGCGCCGTCATTGACGAACATGCCGCGACCTCGCTTCTTCTCGACGAGCCCCTCGTCGACGAGTTCCTGGTAGCCCTTGAGCACGGTCAGCGGGTTCAGCCGGTACTCGGCAGCCACGTTGCGCACGGACGGCAACGCGTCGCCGTCACCGAGCGCACCCTCGAGGATCATCGCCACGACGCGGTCACGCAGCTGGCGATAGATCGGCTGGTCTTCGTTCCACTTCGGATCCATTCTGTCCCTTAAAATCGCGCCGG
>JARRMH010000002.1:0-44173 GCA_037386205.1 Woeseiaceae bacterium
CCCAGGAAGCCGTTCACGTCCAGCCAGTGGATGAAGGCGTCGAACCAGATATTGCTGGTTCGGTCCGGATTGCCGAGGCCGAAACCATGGCCGCCATTTTGGTAAAGGTGGAATTCGATCGGCCTGCCGGCATCGAACCATGACCTGATCAGCCCGAATTCACCGCCGAAAAGAAAATCGTCGGAGGCGATCGCGACGAACATGGGTGGCGCGTCCGAAGGCACTTCGACCGCCTGCATGCCGCCGTAGATCGGCGCGATGAACGCGAAATTGACCCGGTCGGAATGCAGGGTGGTGGCCAGCGTGGCGCCCGCGCCGGCCGAGAAACCCATCATGCCGATGCGCTGCGGGTCGACGTTCCACTCGGCGGCGCGGGAGACGATCATCGCGTAGGCGGCCTCGGCGTCCGCGACCGGGTTGGCCGGAAACGGGCGCTCGCGGCGCCTTTCCGAGGACTCGTCCTGGTCGCCGTCCGCGATGCCGGCGAACAGTTCGTTCATCGTTCGCTCGAAGTCTTCCAGCCGCTCGGGTGTCGGCTGCAAGCGGTATTTCAGCACGAACGCAGCAATGCCTTCCTTCGCAAGCGCCTCGGCGACTTCCCAGCCCTCGTTGCCCATGGAAAGCCACCGAAAGCCGCCTCCGGGCGCGACGATGACCGCGGCGCCATTGGCATTTTCCGGATCCGGAAGAAACGGTGTCAAGGTCGCGGTCGAGATGTTCCGGGCCATTGGATCGCCCCACTGGCGAAACCACGACTCGTCGAGCTCCTGGCCTTCGACACCCCCGGTTCCGAGCACGATGGCGTTGGGTTCCGGTGGCGCTTCCATGGGATACATGGGCGCCTGTTGCGCGACGACGGGGGCAGTGGCAAGCAGGGTCGCCGCGAACGCCGCCCGGAGAACCGTGACCGGCTGAATGACTCGAGCCGATTCACCGGTATCGCTAAACCTGGATTCATTCATACGTCATGGACTCCGATCGACGGGTTCAGAAAGTGTTGCGGCTTGGCCGATCTCAAACTGCGTGGAAACGCCCGACGGCTCCGCCAGGCCACTTCGGGAAGCCGGTTGTCCGCCACCGATCCATACGTTCACGGTACCGGGAACGACGCGGCGCACCCCATCGGGATCGACGATGCTCAGGTCTCTCGCATTCAGGTTGAATGACACCTGTCGGGTTTCGCCACGGCGAAGGTGCAAGCGCTGAAATCCGGCAAGGGCGCGGATCGGCGCCCCAGCGACGCCGGGACGACTCAGGTAGAGTTGCGCGACTTCGTCTCCGTCCATCGCGCCATCGTTCGTGATATCGACGGTCACGGTGACGCGTGGCTCGGCGTCGATACCGGCGGTCGTCACCTCAGGGTTATCGTACGCGAAGTGCGTGAACGAGAGCCCATAACCGAAGGGATAGAGCGCTTCGCCGTCAAAATAACGGTACGTGCGATTGGCCATCGAATAATCGTTGAAATCGGGCAACTGATCTACCGAGGCATAGAATGTCACGGGCAGCCGACCCGCCGGACTGAAATCGCCCGCGATGAGCCGGGCCACCGCCTGGCCGCCCTGGCCGCCGGGATACCAGGCCTCGATAATCGCGGGCACATGCCGGTCGGCCCAATTGACGCTCAGAGCGCTGCCGTTCATCAGGACCAGCACCGTCGGCGTACCGACAGCGACCACTCGATGCGGTGTGACAGGCCTGCGGCGAAAACGACCAGGTCCGCCTGTTCCGCGGCCGCCTGCGCCTCTTTGATCGCCGGTTCGCCCGGCAGGGCCCAGAGCAGGCGCTCGTCACCCTCGCGCGTGCGCTGAAACGATTCGACGCGCAGCGCATAGCGGTGACCGGCTTCCAGTGTGATCGAGCCGGCAGCGATCGAAGGTCGCCAGTCGACCTGCCAGGCGTCGACGACCGGTGTGTCGTCGACCCAGATGCGGTAGCCGCCGTTGCCGTCGAAACGGAAATGGTATTCGCCCGTTTCCGGCGCCTGGAGATACCCGGTCCAGCGCGTCGCGCCGCTGCGCAATTCCCCGCGCCAACGATTGGCGGCGTTGGCTTGCACCGCGGTCGATGACGGTTCTCCGGAGAAGTCCCGCGCATCGAACTGCTCGGCCGTCAGGCCGCCAACCCGGCAATCCGCGTCAACGCAAAGGACCGCATCCGGCACCGCAACCAGTACCGGATCGATCAGGCCGGTTCCCTCGACATGGACGACGCGCGCCTCCGGAAACCGGTTGCGCAGACCGCTCAAAACCGTAACCGGTTGCGAGGGATCACCGTTATAATTTCCCACCAACGCATCCAGGCTGTCCGCGTTCGGCCCGATCACGGCGATCGATGCGGGCGCGGATTTCAGTGGCAGCAGCCCCCCCTCGTTTCGCAGCAAAACCAGGCTGGCTTCTGCCGCCTTCAACGACAGCGCGCGGTGCTCGTCGGTGTCGTAATCCGCGGCGGTGATCGACGGGAAGACCATTCCTTCCGGGTCGAACAGTCCCAGCCGCATGCGCGCCGTGAACAGGCGCCGCAACGCGGTGTCGATGGTCGCTTCTGAAAGCAGGCCCTGGCGCACGGCGTCCCGAATATGCCCGATCTCGATCGAAGGCCCGCAGATCAGGTCCATGCCCGTTTTGAAGGCGACGGCCACACCCTCCTCCGGTGTTGCTGTGTAGCCGTGTTGATTGGCGCGGTAAATGTTGCCGACAGCATCGCAGTCGGAGACGACATAGCCCTCGAAGCCCCACTGCTGTCTCAGATAACGGACCAGCAGTTTCTCATTGGCGCAGGCAGGCTGGCCGTCAATCGCGTTGTAGGCGCACATGATCGAGCCGGCCTGGCCCTCGATGACCGTGGCGCGGAACGCGGGCAGATAGGTGTCTTCGAGGTCGTGGGGCGAAGGATGGATGTCATCGCGGTGACGGCTGGGTTCAGGCCCGCTGTGCACCGCGTAATGCTTGGGCGTCGACACCGTACGCAGGTAACGCGGGTCATCACCTTGCAGTCCGGTGACGAAGGCGACGCCGAGGCGTGCGGTGAGATACGGATCCTCGCCATAGGTTTCCTGTCCCCGTCCCCAGCGCGGATCCCGGAAGATGTTGATGTTCGGGGACCAGACCGTGAGGCCACCAAACCAGTCGGAACCACCGAGCCGGTGGCGCTCGGCCAGGAACTTGGCGCGGAACTCGATGCTGACCACGTCAGCAATCTGATGCACCAGCGCTTCGTCCCAGGTGGCGGCCATGCCGATGGCCTGCGGGAAAACGGTTGCGTAGCCGGCGGCGGCGACGCCGTGCAGACCTTCGCTCCACCAGTTGTACTCGCGGATATCGAGGTGCGGGATGGCCGGCGCATCATTGAGCAGTTGCGGGATTTTCTCGTCGAGCGTCATACGGGCAACCAGGTCCGCCGCGCGCTCTTCGGGGCCAAGCGAAGTGTCGCGGTACGCAGGAACCGGGTCGTCCGAATCAAACTGCGCCGAGACCGGATTACCCATCAATGTGCAGGCGATGGACAAAATCCCGGCCACAAACCATGGGTTCCTGGCCGGGCGTCGAGACCGGCGCTTCAACAACGGGATGACTCCGGAAACCCGGCTGTCCGTCAGGATTCGGCGGGCGTTCGCTCGCATGATTCGATGGCCTCCGGTCATGATTCGGCACTGGCTAATGTGCCACAGACCATGCACCAGCGTCGAATACGGCGCGCACCGGTCCCGCCTGCATAACGGGGTTAGCTGGCCTTCCAGCGGATCGGACGAACCGCTGGAAGCGGAAATTTTGTCCAAAAATACCTTGCGGCTGAGAAATATCGACCTGTAGAAATGGTGGGCGATTCCAGTCTCGAACCAGTGACCTCCGCAATGTGAGTGCGGCCCTCTCCCAACTGAGCTAAACGCCCAGTCAATTTCCCCATTGCGCGTTTCGACGATCGAGGATGGCGACGGGCAATGCCCGCCGCCTGTTATCAATTCCGCCGACCGTCAGTCACGAATCTTCCCGGTTCGGATGTTCCTCGTTACGTACACGCGGGCATCGTCGCATTCGTCGATGTCGCCGAAGATCTCTCTGGACACGTCGCGTCCGCCACCATTGGCGAAGTTTTCGACGTCGGATCCAACCCCTTTAAAATCGGGGTAAGCGGACACGACCTTGTAGTCAAACTCGGCATCACCGCCACCGAACATCGGCATCCAGTGATAGTAGGCAGCCTTCGATCCCGACTTGACCAGGTAATCCGCCCATTTCAGCTCTGCTGCCTTGACGTCGACGTACCGGTGACCCTCATTAAGCTCGCAGTCCATCATGGTGATGAAACCTGACTGGGGCACATTTCCGCCCTGAGGTGCTTTATACATAGCGGACGAATACGCAACGTGCGCACCACAATCGACAACCTCTGCGAATGCTGCTGCCAGTTCCCGGCCATTCGTGACCCAATTCTGCAACCCTTCGCCCATGGCATTGCCATCACGGAAAGCGCCCAGCCAGAGGATGTCGAAGTCCTGTTCGGGAGTGAAGAAAAATGGCGTAAGCAACCAGGCAGAATAGTCGTCCATGCCGCTGTCATCCGCGTACGTATTCCATTTTTCGACAACCTCGGCGAGGTCCGCGTTGTCCTTTCCTTCATTGAACTTGCAGGCATACATCTCGACAGGCACTACCTTACCCATACCATCGGCACTGACCTGGGCCAAGCCAGGCGTGGAGGCCAGCAGCAACCCGGCAACGGCCGAGTACGTTACGATTTTAAGACTTTTCATGATTCTCCCCGAACGTTTAATAGTTGTTGGTGTACAGCCATGCGAATAGACAAAGCCATATTTGTCAAAGCTTAGTCGCAGGTTTGATTGCAACCGGCTGAGAGGTGTCGCAGCAGCCGTTCACCTGAAGTATAGGGGAAATCGGAAAGAACGCTTCGATGGCGCAGAGCGGCCGGCCGAGCTGCAGGCCTTACTCGTTTTTTTCATCGCTCACTACCTGATGTTCGCCTTGCAGATCGCAGAAAGTGTTTCCTGCGGCAACCCACTCCTTTAAGCATCCATCAAGATCGACGACATTCTCGTATCCCATATCTTTCAGAGTGAGCACAGCCAAAGCTGACCGGCCAGCGGTTTGGCAGTAAAGAACAATTCTCGAATTTTGGTCTTTTATGAGATCCTGGATGCCGTTCTCGGCGGACAGGAATCATTAAGCACCTTTCCAGGCATTCAGACAGGTATCAGGGGCAATTTTCCGACCGCAGATGCGGCGCTGGCGCCCCCTGAACCATGGGAACCTTCGCCAGCAAAGCAGCGGCATGCGGAAGCAAATAGCGAACGCGTTTCGAAATCGCGGGATTCCGCTAACGGCCGGGAACGGAATTTGAGGCACGATGGGCCCACTGGATCAGCGATTGGAAAAAAGTTTGCCATTCGGGTGGAAAGGGCCCGGGGACTGATGACCCTTTCCGATCCTGCCAAAGCAGTATCGTGCCACCGGATCAGCTACACTCACCTGCCATGCCAGCCTGCAAGAACTGTGACACGCCGCTCGAGAACCGTTACTGCCCACAGTGTGGACAGAGGGACATCGAACTCGATCGACCACTCCCCGAACTGCTTGGTCAAGCCTTGCGGGAGACCCTGGATGTCGACGGACGCGCGGCCCGGACCGTGTGGACACTGATTCGCCGCCCCGGCGTACTCACCAGCGAATACCTCGCGGGGCGGCGTAGACGCTACTCCCCACCGTTTCGGCTATACCTGATCATCAGCCTGCTGTTCTTCGTGCTGACAGCCTGGGTCGCGGGCCAGGGTATTTTGCTGGATGACGGCCAGACGCTGGAGGTTGACGCGCCTGGCCAGGCGCGCCTCTTTGCCGATTATGTTCCGCGGCTGATGTTCATCTTGCTGCCCGTGTTCGCACTATTCCTCAAGGTGGCTTTTCGAAAACGACTGTACTTCGATCACTTGATCCATTCGTTACATCTTCACAGCGCCCTGTTCATCACCCTGATGTTGATGCTGCCGCTGGAGCGAGCCGCCGCCCAGTCCATGGTGGCAATGATCTTTCAGCTGGCCTTGTTCGCATACCTGCTGACTGTATTTGTCATGTCCGTTCGACATGTCTACCGAGTCAGCTGGCCCATCGCCACGATCAAGTCTTTCTGCGTAATGATCCTCTACATGGCACTCGTTGCAGCAGTCTTCGAAGCTGCAAGCCCATTCGCGATGCCGGGTTCGGCAAAGCTACCTTTCCTCACCGACTGATCGACTGAACATCTTTAAAATGGCGTGTGATTCCGTTCCGGCTCGATAGCGGATACTGGCTGAGCTGTCTGGCCAGGTACTGCTTTGAAGCGTATAACCGAGCGCCGCAGGACGTGAATCTTAGAGGGGGGTTGTTCTCAATTCGGCCAGGAGGAGAAATACTCCGATCTTCAAGTAAGTCGACAGTCAAAGAGCCTGCTCGAGTGGCCATGTCAACGCGAGACTACCGCGAGTCCGCTATGACATCTGCTAACCCCCCACATCAATTCAACAGATCATGCCCTGCATCAATCCAAATCACATCGCACCATTCCACAATAGTCAAACCGCCTTCATAAGCCCGAAACTTCGGGCAAAACCGGTCATTCAAATGAACCTGTACGAACGTAAAAAGATCCTGGCTGAAGCAAGGCAGTTATTCAAAGAGAAAGCCTATCCCGATGCTCTGCAACGGTGCAAAACACTGCTTGACCAAAGCGCTCCCCAGGTCGACGTGCTGGCGCTGCAGGCCCTGATTCACCAGCAATCCGGCAACCTGGAAGAAGCCGGCAAATCACTCGAACAAGCACTTGGCCTGAATCCGGACCACCCTGGCATGTTATTTACCGCAGCTTTGATCAACCACAAACTCGAGAATTCCAACCTGGCACTGAAGCAGGCAATGAAAGCCGCGCGAGTGGCTCCGGACGACCCGAAGGTCGTGTGCCAATGCGCTTTGATCACAGGCAGCCTCGGTGAGCAACAGACAGCCCTGCGATCTCTGGAAACACTCATCCGCAAACACCCGGACCATGCGGAAGCCTGGCACCTGATGGGTAAATTCCAGAAAGAACTGGGCAACAACGATGCGGCAGAATTTGCATTGCGCAGGTGCTTGGCTCTGCAACCCGATCACGCCGGGGCACGCGGCCTGCTTTAACATTCCGAATCCGTCACAGCAATGACGACTTTCGACGACAAAGCGGCGCTAAATCAGGGCTGAAATTCGGTATTGCCAAGCCCTTCTTCCGGCCAGGAACGGAATTTCCGTGTTCGACAAATAGCTCTTCCGCCAAGCCCGAAGTGCTCATTTTGAGTAGAATGCCGTGGTGCCACTTCTGGCCAGTTTTTATGAACGAGTTTTCAGGGGGTAGACAGCATTGCGCGGCAACAGATATCAGTCGGTCTTTCCTCGCACTGCGCTAATCGGCGGACTGGTCCTGTGCCTCTCGATAACGGGCGCGGATGCGCTTCACGCGCACGAACCCGAGGATGGCCTCCTCGAAGAGATCAAGGTCCTGGGGCGGCGTCTCGACCTGTCTGGAGAAGCGCGAAGCGCATCGGAAGGCGTGGTCGGGCAGGAAGACCTGGCGCTTCGCCCGATGCTGCGTCCCGGGGACGTGCTCGAATCGATCCCCGGCCTGATCATGACCCAGCACAGCGGCTCCGGCAAAGGCAACCAGATGTTCCTGCGAGGGTTCAACCTGGACCACGGCACCGATTTCTCGACGCGTGTCGACGGCATGCCGGTCAACCTTCCGACCCATGGCCACGGGCAAGGCTATACCGATGTCAATTTCCTGATTCCCGAACTGATCCGGACCATCGAGTACGTCAAGGGCCCCTACCATGCCGAACTCGGCGATTTCTCCTCGGCCGGTGGCGCGCATATTCGCACTTTTCAGCGTTTGCCACGGGGCAGATTAACCCTTGGTGTCGGGGAGAACGGCTATGGTCGAGTTCTGGCTGCGGGCAGTGAAGACTTTGCCTCGGGACACGTATTGGGCGCCTTCGAGGGCCAGGTGTACGACGGGCCGTGGACCGACATCGATGAGGACGTTGAAAAAGTCAATGGCCTCCTGCGTTGGAGCGGAGAGAGCGGCGCATTGGACTACGGTGTCATGGCGATGTACTTCGACTCCACCTGGAACTCGGCGGACCAGATTCCCGAGCGCGCCGTGGAGCAGGGGCTGATCGATCCTTATGGCTCACTCGACCGGACGCTCGGCGGCAATACGCGGCGCATCAGCCTGTCCGGCACGCTCGGCAGGCAAACAGCAGGCTACCGAGACGAGGTAAACGCCTGGATCATCGGGTACGATCTGGAACTCTGGTCGAACTTCACCTACCTGCTCGACGATCCCGTCGACGGCGACCAGTTCCAGCAGATCGATGAGCGCATGATTTACGGGGGCGACTGGACACGCTACCTGACGACCGCCCTGGGAAACGGTCATCTGCACCATGCATTCGGTGTCCAATTCCGCTATGACGACATCGATCCCGTCGGCTTGTTGAAAACTCGCGAAAGGGCGCCACTCAGCGTAACCCGACGCGACAGGGTCGAGGAATCGAGCCTCGGCGCGTTCTATGAACTGCAGTGGCGTTTCTCCGATCGCTGGCGCACCATTCTCGGCATTCGCGCCGACCAGTACTGGTTTGACGTCGAATCCGACACACCGGAAAACTCGGGTACCGATGCGGATGGAATCATCAGCCCGAAGGGCAGCCTGATCTATCGCGTCAGCGAGCAAACCGAGGCCTACGCCAGCGCCGGTTTCGGCTTCCATTCGAACGACGCCCGGGGCACGACCATCGCCGTGGACCCGATTACAGGCGACCCCATTGAACCCGTTGACCCGCTGGTTCGTTCGCGTGGCGCGGAAGTCGGTTTACGTTTTCACGATATCGCGGGGTGGCATAGTTCCATTGCATTGTGGATTCTGAAGCTGGATTCCGAACTGCTATTCGTCGGCGATGCCGGCATTACCGAACCCAGCCGCCCCAGCCGCCGCTGGGGCGTCGAATTCAACAATACCTGGATGATCAACGATGTCTGGCGGGTTGAGGCAGATATGGCATGGACCGAGGCCCGGTTCTCGGATGATTCGCCCGATGGCGACCGCATCCCCGGCGCCATTCGAAGCGTATTCACAGGAGCGGTCAGCGCCGACTGGCCCAGCGGATGGTTCGGTTCGATGCGCCTGCGGTACTTTGGTGAAGCGCCCCTGATCGAGGACAACAGTGTGACCAGCGATGGATCGACCATGGTGAACGTGCTGCTTGGTTGGTCAAATGCCGCTTGGCGCTTGCAGCTGGAAGCACTCAACCTGCTGGATTCGGACGATCACGATATCGACTATTTCTATGCCTCGCGGTTGCCGGGAGAACCCGCGGACGGCGTCGAAGATATACATTTTCATATTTTCGAACCCCGCCAGTTACGCGTGCAGGCATCCTGGTTGTTCTAAGCGTCTGAATAGAGCCATCAGTTCGCCTTCGGATGGGAAACTGTCTTCGGTCTTTAAAATCGTCCCGTTTCAGCCAGCTGGCGGATCACTGCAATTCAAAAAAGCCGCTCACATCAGCAAGCGGCCAGGCGCGAACATCCGAGTAGAGGGAGTCCAGCAATTGCTGGACTCCCTTTTCTCAAGCGTCTCCGATTACGGCGTGTACCAGACTGGAGAGGTGTAGGCCCGTTCCTGACTGATTCTGAGCGCCTCCGCAGGCGCACGAACGCCGAATACTTTTTCATCGTGAGCAATCCAGGTCGGCGTCGGAATCTCCAATACGCGGACGTAATAGAACGCAGGCAGCGATGGATCGAAATCGGGGTCCTGCCAATAGGCGGCGAGCACCGCGTCGCCGATGGTATTTGTGAATGATGCGTTCTCCACGTCGACCGTGTTACCGACCGGCGTCTTGCACCGCCCATCGCTGTCGATTTCACGGCCGTCGGAAACGGCGATGTCGTAGATTCTTTCCTGGGCCTCGCCCTTCTCGTCGAGCCAGCCCTTGATGATCTGTATTCGGTCAAGATTGGCGCCGTCGGGGTCGCGTATCGCCCGGACCATGAAAACGGGCACATCGTCAGCCGGCGCGGCCGTCATGTCGCCGCCCATTGGGACGCCGCGCAGGTAGCCCTGTTCCGCGAAATCGGGGCGATGCACCTCGTCGGGTTCGAAATCCCAGCCCGCGAACAGGCGCACAATCATCCGTGTACCGGTTGTGGCATATACCTCTTTGCGGGCCATGGCATCCCACAGGGCCTCGCGGGTGTTCTCCCTGGCCCAGACGCCTGCGAGCCCTGCAGAGAGTGACTCCCAATGGTAGACATTGAGGCTGCCGTCACCATCCTCACGCAGGTCCTGTGAGACCAGGTCGTTGAAGCGGTGCTCGCTTCCCGGTTCGGCGCCGGCAAACTTGCCAAAGAAATTTTCTTCCCGTGTCGTCGCCAGGGAGGTATGCGCATCCGTCGAACCGACCATGCCGAACTTGAACGGGTTGGCTCCCAGCTTCGCCTGTTGCTCCAGACCAATCTTCAACGCACTGCGGGCGTATTCATGCGGCAGCATTTCCGGCTCTTTGGCGTTCATTCCGAAGTCGCCTTTATCCCATTGGTAGTAGTCTGCAAACTCATCATTGGGGCTCAGCGCCGGGTGCGCTTCGCCGTCGCCCTTGATCTGCGTTACTTCGTAGATGGGCTCCCAACGCATGCGCCGCTGAGCGTAGGCTTTGTCGATGCGTTTGCCTGACATTTTCTCGATCGAGAACATCAGGCCCTGGGAAAGGTTTCCCCCGTGAGGGATGGCGAGTGCCTGGCCGCCGGTCTTCTGTTCGTACGCCTCCATGTAGTCCCACAGAGCCTCAGGATCGGTCGAGTCAAACGTGCTGAAAGGAATGACCTGGCGTGCCTCGTCGGCGCCATCCCTGAAAATAACGTTGCGATGCATGTTGCGAAGATCGGGCGTCGAAGTCCACTCGAAACCATGAAAGGCGGTAAATACCCCGGGCTCGTTGTACTGGTCGACCACGTCGATGATCTGGTTCCAGGCCTTTGCCTGGAGCCTTGGGTTGGGCATGGAATCCTTGAGCACAGCACCGGATTTCTTCCAGAGTTGGTAGGCCCCCCAGCCGTCGCCCGACTTGACCATGTCATGGTATTTCCTGCCGACCGGATCACGCAGCAGTTCCGGATCGGATGCCTCGATCATCGGCGCCAGCCCCAGGTTTTCAGCATGGTCCGCTACCACCAGAAAATCGAGCGGCCTGATCAGCCTGGCGGGAATTCCTGTCGACGAAATCACCTTTTCACCCCTGGCGAATTGAAGCGCTTCTTCCGGGCCAAGGCGATTTCCCACCATACCGGCATCGGTCGAGTACGACGTGTGGACGTGAGTGTCACCCCAGAACACGCGATTGGGATGACTTTGGTAGAGATAGGGTGAGTACTGTTCCTCGCCGATATCGATGTCCTCTTTCTGAACCGAAATATCCTGGGCAAAAAGGCTCCCTGAACATAGCGAGACTGCAGCAGCAAAGATTGCAGTTACCGCTTTGCGTTGAATCGAATTATGCACGTTGTATCTCTCCTTCTCCTTGTCGTACGAAAGTCCGCTAATGGCCGCATAGCGTGGATTTATACCAAATTTGCGTCGGGTCGATAGCGAAAATCTACAGAACCGTCATTATCGAATTCTGCTTTGAAGCACACAAGCGAACGCCCCAGGACGTGAATCGCAGGGCGGTTTGGTTCTCAAATCGGCCACGAGCGAAAATTGTTCTCAAAAGAAAAACCCGGCAAGGGCCGGGTTTTCCGTAGTGCAGGTCATTCATACAAGACCGGTTACGGCGTGTACCAGATCGGCGAGGTGTAGCCGCGTTCCTGGATCGATGCAGGCACGTCGTCAGGCAATTTGACACCAAAAATCTTGGCGTCGTAGGTCGTCCAGCGCGGCGTCGGGATTTCGATGACGCGCACGTAGTAGAACGCCCGGTTTTTGGCATCGAACTCCGGGTCCTTCCAATACGCGGAGAGGTAGGGGGCACCGATCGCGTTGGTATAAGTGGCTTGCTCCACGTTGACGGTGTTGCCGACGGCCGGAAGCTTCCCAGCGGCGTCAGGCTCGCGGTCGCCGGACCAGGCAACGTCGTATACCTGCTCGTGCACCTTTCCATCCGCATCGAGCCAACCCTTGACCATCTGGATGCGGTCGAGGTTGGCTCCGTCGGGGTCGCGCAGGGCGCGGATCAGAAACGTCGGCGCCTTGCCTTGCGCCGCCCTTTCCAGGTCTCCACCCATCGGCACCCCGTGTTCATAACCGTATTTGGCGAAGTCCGACCGAACGAGATCATCCATCGTGTAATCGAAACCGCCGAATACCCGCACCCGCAGCCGGGTCCCCGTCGTGGCAAACACTTCCTTGCGCGCAAACGCGTCCCACAGCGCCTCGCGGGTGTTCTCGCGCGCCCACACGGCCGCCAGACCGGCGGAGCCGATCTGGCGCGCGTAGATCTGATGGCCCTTCGGCGCCGGGCGGCCGGCAATCACCTCGTCGAACCGCACAGGATCGGCCGACGGCTCCAGCAGCGTCACCTTGCCAAAGTAGTTGTCTTCCTCCGCCGTTGAGAGTGCGGTGTGCGAGTCGGTCGAGCCGACCATACCGAATTTGAAGGGATTGGCGCCGAGTTCCTTCTCATACGCCAGCCCGCGCTTCAGCGCCTCACGTGCATATTCGCGCGGCAGCATGTCGGGCGTCTTGGGTTCGGGGCCGAAACTGGCCTTGTCCCAGACCTCGTAGTCGGCGAACTCGTCATTCGGTGACAACGCCGGATGACTCTCGCCGTCCCCCTTCATCTGCGTGACCTCGTACACGGGCTCCCATTTCTGACGCTGCAAGGCATAGTCCCTGGTCAGCGGTTTGCCGGTGTAGGTGACGTCGTCGAACATCAGGCCGTTGGAAAGATTGCCGTTGTGGGGGATCGCCAGCAGGCGACCACCGGTCTTCTCCTCGTACATCTGCATCCATTTCCAGAGGTCCTCCGAGTCGAAGCTGTCGTACTGGGAGAAGGGCACGACCTGGCTGGCCTTGTCGCCGCCGTCGCGGAAGATGAGGTTGCGATGGAGGTTATTGCCGTCGGGCATGGAGGTCCACTCGTACCCGATGAAGGCGGTGAAACGGCCGGGCTGGTTGTATTTCTCCGCGGCGGCGATTTCTTTTTTCCACATATCCGCGGCCAGTTCCGGCATATCCGCCAGCGGATCCTCGCGGATGGCGTTCTGATGCATCCAGTTCTCGTAGGCCTTAAGCGCGCCCTCGGTTCCGGACTTCACCAGATCATGCTCCATCTTGCCCCACTCGTTCTCGAGCAGTTTCGGGTTCGATTCGGCAATCGCGGGGGAGAGCCCGAGGTTTTCCGAGTGGTCCGAGACCACCAGGAAATCGAGCGGCCGGTGCAGCCGCGCCGGCACACCGGTGCTGGAGATCACCGTTTCGCCCATCGCAAAGCGATAGGCTTCCTCGGGTCCGAGCGTGCAACCGACCATGCCCGCATCCGTCGAATAGCTGGTGTGCAGGTGCGTGTCTCCGAAGTAGACGCTATTCGGATAGTTCTGCTCGGGATAGGGGGAATAGTCAACCTTCTTTCCAGAGACCGCCGGATAATTGGGTGCCGAAGCGTCCTGCGCAACCACCGGCGGGTAAACAACCAGAGCCAAACCGGTGGCCACCGCCAGCGACAAGATGTTGAAGTGGATTCGATGTGACATGGCAAATCTCCTCGGAGCGATCAATCGGCTTTTAAACGGCAGGCGGGAATCTGTACGAAGGTTCATTTCTCTTGAATCGCAGGCCTCGCAATTAGTCTAGCATCGACGAACAGATCAATTCGCGACAAAAGTGATCTGGGTTCCGCTCCGGGTCGTTAGCCGAGATTAACCAGACCGTCTGACCTTGTTTTGCTCTGAAGCGCATAAGAGAACGCCCCTGGACGCGAGTCGCAGGAGAGCTGAGTTCTCAATTCGCCCAGAATCAATCAGTCTGTTGATAAATCTGGATGAGATTGCCACAGGTGTCGTCGAACACGGCATACTTGACTCCCCCGCTCTCAGCAGGATCCTGCGTGAACCTGACGCCCAGGTCTCGAAGACGTACGAACTCAGCATCGACATTATCGACCTCGAATGCCGTGAATGGGATGCCGTCCTCGAACAGCGCCTCTTTCAGGGCTTTCATCGCAGGATAGTCAGCGTTTGGCTCGAGCACCAGTTCGGGTCCATCCAAACGCTCGGGAGAAACCACGGTCAGCCAACTGACATCGCCCATGGGGATATCGGTCTTCTTAACGAATCCGAGTTTCTCTGTATAGAAAGCTAAAGCAGCTTTTTGATTTCCAACCGAAACACTCGTCAAAGAAATTTTCACACTGGCGCCTCACTCGATTTGTCACTGGAAATTGCAGGACCGCATTGGGTGCCTGGCGGCCGTAAACTTAAGTCTAATCCATGAATTGCCGAGTTTCCGCTCCGGGTCGATAGCCACCCCCAGCCATTGAATGCAGCATGGTTCCGCTAGCTTGTGCACAGCGGAAGCCAGGCTGAAAAGGTCGTTAATCGCTGGAGCTGGAAGCAAGCGATCATCGCCGGTCTGCAGTTCAAGGTGAAATCGTCTGTTATCATTTTTCGCGACATGAGCAAACGGAGACCCTCCGATGACCAATAAAGATATCATCCGCGGCTTGTACGAAAACTTTGCTTCTGGAAATGTTGCAGCAGTTACGGCCGCATTCGCCGATGATATTGCCTGGACCGAGGCGGAAGGCTTCCCTCTGGCGGGCACTTACATCGGCCCTCAAGCTGTCGTCGAGAACGTTTTCATGCGACTCGGTGATTTCAGCGACAATTGGGGAATTGTCGTTGATCGATTGGTTGCCGATGGAGACACGGTCGTGGCGGACGGAAAATACACGTGGAACCACAAAGAGTCTGGTGTGCCTTGCGAAGTAAGGATGGCACATGTGTGGACATTAGCTGACGGTAAGGCCGCCTCTTTCCTGCAACATGTCGACACTGCAAAGGTTCGCGAATTGATCGAATAGGCCGAAGATCCGTAGTGGGTCTTTTGCGGAGATTGGCCGGACTGTCTGACTGCGTTCTGCGTTGATGCGAATAAAAGAACGCCCCTGGACGCGATTCGCAGGGGAGTCCGGCTCTCAATTTGGCCAAAAACAGTAATTTCCCCACCGGAACGTTATAGTACGCGCCTGTGCAGTTTTTGAGCGAAGGTTTCGTCGAAAAAACTGAGGGGAATTTATCCAGAGGGACGAATCTTGGCGATTTCTACAGCACTGATCCGAGGTTCGGCTCAACTGATGTTTGATTGTGTTTCTGGCATTACGACTGCCGCTGAGAACATGCATCGGACCATTGCGGGCACTTCCACAGCGTGGTTGAACGGCATAGCTGACCTCAAGCTGCTGAAAGAGATCAGGAATCCGACCGCATACGCGGTTGTGAGAACCGTCAGCGATTTACTCAACAGGGGTGTCACGACGTCATTGGCCCATGTTCACAATCATTCAGACTTGCGCTCCCTGGGTACTGACGAAATCCGCTGGGTCGCTGTGCTGAATGGAATTTGCGGCGATCACCTCGAAGAAAGAGGCAACGTGCTGGCTATCCCGATGGAATTTGTCAGCCCACCAGAACCCCGGTGCAAGGGAGCCCAGGAAACGCCGGTCGCGAGTCCGCATATCGTGGTGCTGGTGCATGGTCTTTGCCTGTCGGAGCAATCCTGGCAAAGAAATGACAATCCGGGCATTGGCGAATGCCTGAAGCAGGAACTGGGCATGTCGCCGGTCTATTTGAGATACAACACCGGCAGACGCATTTCGTCCAATGGAAAAGAGTTGGCCGAGCAGTTGGATGACCTGGTCACCGGTTGGCCTGTGCCCGTCGAATCGTTGTCATTGGTCGGATACAGCATGGGTGGATTGGTCATTCGCAGTGCTTGCTGGTATGCGGAGTCCGACCAACGAAACTGGCCCAAGATGCTGAAACGCATCGTTTTCCTCGGGGCTCCACACCAGGGTTCGCACGTTGAGAAAGCAGGTCATCTGGTCGACAAGGCAATGCAATCCATCCGCTACGTTGAGCCGCTTTCGTTTGGGCGCAAGCGCAGCGCGGGTATCAAGGATTTACGACACGGAAATTTGCTCGAAGAGGATTGGAACAGCGGGATTGGCGAAAAGCCGGAGCGCCCGACGCGCAAAGACCTCCCGCTGGCACCCTCGGTTGATTATTACTTTATTGCAGCGAGCATTGGCCGACATCAGGCCGACCCACTAGGTCACATCTTCGGCGACCTTCTGGTACGTGTTGGAAGTGCGATGGGAAATGGCTCAAGCAGCCGTGGCAGCCTGGATATCAAAGAGGAAAATTGTCGGATTTTCCAAGAGAAGACCCATTTTGACCTGGTCGATGATGACCGGGTTCTCAGGCAGATCGTCAAGTGGTTCAGAAAATCCTCGACTCAGTGATCATCGGGTGAGCACAAACAACATCCCGGCTGTTTCCGTGTTGGAAAGCGCGCCAGGCTTCTCGTTCGTGAGTTCTGCAACGGGCCGGTTCTGCCCTTGGCAATCGGATATCCGCTTCGGGTCGGAAGCGGCCCACTGACGCTCAGATTGACCCCGTTCCAATCAGTACCAAATGGGGGTGGCTGCTATGGCTGCCAGATGGACTTCAGCGACCAGGCCTCGCCCTTCGACAACCTCACACTTCCGCCGTTGGCATATACGCTGATGGCATCGAATTCGCGGGTCGGGAAGAACGTCTCGGTCATGACATTGGCGCCATCATCCGCAAAAACCTCGATCGAGGCCGCATCGATGAACAGGTGCAGGCGGAGCATGACGTCTTCGTGCATACGGTCGGCCCGGTGAACCCCGGGGAATTTCTCCGAGAAAGAAGCGTCTCCCGACGCCGTGCGATCGCTGTAGAACTGCCTGGCCGATCCATCGTAGCCAAAGCGGTACCGTTCACCGAGGTCATTGCCAAGCTCGAGGCCGAAATCAACGGAACCGGAATCCGGCAACTCAAACTCCAACAGGATTTCGCTGCGGGAAACCGGAAAGCCGATGTCGAGCGCGACGGAGGTGTTGGCAGCGATGGTCACCGGCTCGATCGCCAGCGAATCGTCGCGTAACTTCCGCAATTCCGTCACCGGCCGAGAAAACAGGCGATAACCTTGCCCGGTCAACATCAGCTGCAACTCGCGCGGCAGGGTCATGGCGCTGCGCCAGGTCGATGTCGGAACCTGTTGCGCGTAGTCCCAATTTCCCATCCAGCCGATAAAAATCGTGCGCCCGTCTTCAGCCGGGACGTCCGACCAGGTGACGCCCGCGTAATTGTCGGCGCCGGAATCCACCCACATGGCGCCTTTCTCGCGCAGGGTACGTGCGAATGAAGTGTCCAACACAAACCGTTTGCCGTCGAAATCACCGACGAAGTACTGCGTGCCGGAGCCGCCTTGCGGTCCGCCAGGATTGAGGTTGAGGATCAGGACCCAGCGAACCTCGTTACTGCCCTGAACGGTCATCCTGACCAGGTCCGGGCACTCCCAGACGCCGCCGTGCGCCCCCCATTCCCGGCCGAAGTCGCTCAGGAACGCCCAGTTTTTCAGGTTTTTGGAAGCCCAGAACTGGACGTGGTCACGGGCCGAAAGGGCCATGATCCACCGCTGCGACTCCCCGTGCCAGAACACCTTGGGATCGCGAAAGTCCTGCAGCTTCTGCGTGTTTGGCAACACCGGATTGCCCGGGTACTTGTTCCAGCTGCGGCCGCGGTCGTTGCTCCAGGCGATTCCCTGGTATTCGTGGTCTTTCCCTCCGGCCTTTGCCAGGTCGGGGTTGTGGTAGGTGAAGATCGCAACCAACGGTGGCCGGCCGTCCACGCCGAACCCGCTGCTGTTGTCCCAGTCCACCACGGCGCTGCCGGAGAAAATGTAGCCCAGCTCATCGGGGTAGAGCGCGATGGGCAGTTGTTTCCAGTACACCAGGTCGGTGCTGACGGCATGGCCCCAATGCATCGGCCCCCAGACCGTGTCGTTCGGGTAGTACTGGTAGAAAAGGTGGTATTCGCCTTCGAAGTAGACCATGCCGTTCGGGTCGTTCATCCACATCGACGGCGGCGAAAAGTGAAATTGGGGCCGATACTGCTCGGTGTACGTTACCGCAGCGGCAACGGGCGGCGTGGGCTGGACCGTCGGCTGGCTGCAGCCGCCCGCTACGCCAAGTAGCGAGCCCAACAGCCACAATGACAGCAGGATCTTGGCGCTCTGTTTCAGGAAACCCATCTTTTCTCCGCGAACCGTGAAACCGGCGTCCGTTCCGCCGCACCCGGCCGGACGCAATGCCCCTTTTATCACATCTGGCCGCCTGATCCGGCATCGGAGTCGGCTTCATACGTTTGCAATGCCTGTTGGATGTCGTCCAACCGGGCTATCATCGCGGGCAAGCCATGAACAACAAGATCACCTACTGGTCCATTACCGTCGCCGTCGCCGGCTTTCTGTTCGGCTTCGACACCGCGGTCATCTCGGGCGCCGACCAGCCCATCCAGTCCCTGTGGAGGACCAGTGACCTGTTCCACGGCGCCTTCATCATGTCATCCGCCCTGTGGGGCACCGTGCTGGGCGCTCTGTTAGGCAACATCCCCTGCGAACGGTACGGTCGCAAGCCCACGCTGATCGGTATCGGCCTGCTGTACCTCGTTTCCGCTCTCGGTTCAGCGATTGCGCCGGATCCCTATACCTTTTCCATCATGCGATTTGTCGGAGGCCTTGGCGTCGGCGTCTCATCGATCGTCGCGCCGGCCTACATCTCCGAAATCGCCCCGGCCAACATCCGCGGCCGCCTGGTCGCCCTGTACCAGTTCCAGATTGTCTTCGGCATATTGGTCGCTTTCGTTTCGAATTATGGCCTGGCGGAGTTTGCGGGCCTGGACTGGCGCTGGATGCTGGGTGTCGAAGTCGTGCCGGCCCTGGTGTTCCTGCTGCTGGTCTTCGGTGTGCCTGAAAGCCCGCGCTGGCTGCTGCTGCGCAAGAACGACGAAGCGGCCTGTCGCCGCGTTCTCGCCTACACGGACAGTGGGCACGTCGATCGGATCGTCGCTGAAATCCGGCACGCGCAGGCTGAATTCACGCGTGATCGGCTGTTTACCCGTGCCTACGCCTTCCCGGTATTGCTGGCATTCCTGGTGGCTGCCTTCAACCAGCTTTCAGGCATCAATTTCATCATTTACTTCGCGCCCCGCGTATTCGAACTGGCGGGATTGGACAGCGGTTCAGCGTTGCTGTCGAGCGCCGGCATCGGACTGGTCAACCTGTTCTCGACACTGCTGGGCATGTACCTGATCGACCGGGCGGGCCGCAAGACGCTGATGCTGGTGGGTTCGATCGGCTACATCGTATCCCTGGCCACCGTGTCCTGGGCGTTCAGTTCGGGCGCCGGCGGCCTGATGGTCGTCCTTTCCATTTTCCTGTTCATCGCCTCGCATGCGGTGGGTCAGGGCGCCGTCATCTGGGTATTCATTGCCGAGATATTCCCCAATAACGTGAGGACCAGGGGCCAGTCGCTGGGCAGCGGCACCCACTGGGTTTTCGCCGCGATGATTACCCTGTTGATGCCCTCCGTACTCGCTGCCTTCGACGGGGCCACCATCTTCGCGTTCTTTGCCGCCATGATGGTGCTGCAGCTTCTGTTCGTTGTGATCCTGATGCCCGAAACCAAGGGCCGCAGCCTGGAGTCCCTGGCCGAAGGCCTTTCACGACACGAGCACGCCAGTTTCGACGCCCGGGGTACCGCCCGCGACGAATGAGCCGGGCGACTGCCGCAAACCGGGTCGACCCGGGGCTGGTGTTTGCTTCCGACTCCCGAACCAACGCGGGTGCCGATCATGTGAGCACCTACAGCAAGATGCACACCTTCGAGCGGATAGGAGTTATTAAGCACCTTTCCAGGCATTCAGACAGGTATCAGGGGTAATTTTCTGACCGCAGACACGGTTCTGGCGCCCCCTTAACCATCGGAGTCCTCGCCGGCAAGGCAGCCGCGGGCGCTTCCAACAACCTGCGATTTCCCAATTCCCGTCGCGCAACCGAAACCAGCCCTGGGCTGACCCACCCACGGCACATCAAATCAGGTTAAACGTCTGTTCCTGGTGGCCGGGCGGCGCGCGTGCGACGAGTCTCGCCATGAATTCCAACGGCTCCAGAATCCTGTGCGTCGACCCATCACGGAACAATTACGTGTACGGGTATACCCCCCGAAGATCCGTTGGATGGCAATGCGCGGCCGGGGGATGTTGGTGCCGCCGGTAATGTGCGGTAGAGTTTCGCTCTGCCAAGGCGACGGGACAATCTCTCGCCGTGTTTAAAAAAGGAACTGTCTTGAAATTTTCGATTCGGCCCCGCCTGTCTTTTCCGGTTCTCATCCCTGTCGCCAGCATCATTCTGACCGGCCTGACGTGCACTGCTGCGTGGGCAAAAGATCCTGAGAAGCGGCCGTTCCAGCCCGCAGACATTCAGCTCATAAAGCATGTCGGTGATCTTGCGCTTTCACCGGATGGTGAATGGGTCGCCTACACCGTGACAGAGCCCGATATCGAAAAGGACACGAATCGATCGCACCTGTTCATGGTCAGCTGGGACGGCGAAACCCGCATCCAGTTGACCCACCGCAACGATGCCGGTGAGAGCCATCCTCGCTTCAGTCCTGACGGCAAATACCTGGCCTTCATTGCGGCGCGCAGCGAAAACGGCGATGAAGAATCGGATGAACCGGCCGACAAAGCACAGGTCTGGTTGCTCAACCGGGCCGGCGGTGAGGCCGAACGCATCACTGAACTGCCCGGCGGAGTCTCGGGCTTCGAATGGTCACCGGACAGCAGCCGGCTGGTGTTGGTGTCAACCGACCCCGAAAAGAAGACGGTTGCTGACGCAGGCGAAAACAGCGCCGGAAGCAATGCTTCCGATAACAGGGATAAGAAGAGCGACACCCCCCCGCCGATCGTGATCGACCGTTACCAATTCAAGGAGGATGTCACCGGATACCTGCTTGATCGCTACAGCAGGCTGTATGTTTTTGACCTGAAGGCACGCAAGGAAACGCGCCTCACCACCGGCCCGTACGACAGCACCGAGCCCGCCTGGGGGCCTGACGGCAAGCGCATCGTGTTCACCAGCAAACGGGAAGGCGACCCTGATCGGAATGAAAACAGCGACATCTTCGTCATCGATGCGGACGGCAACGCCCCGGCACGAAAGTTGACGTCCTGGGAAGGGCCCGATCATTCGGCGTCATTCAGCCCGGACGGCAGTCAGATCGCCTATATTCAGGGAGGATCGGCCAGGTACGCCGACTACGACCCGGGCCAACTCGCCATCATCCCGGCCAACGGCGGCGAAGCATCGCTGCCGACCCGGGACGTGGACCGCACGATTTCCGCGCCCCGCTGGTCCGCAGACGGCAAATCGGTTTACTTCCTGCTTGCCGACGATCGTATCCAATCGCTGCACAAGATCCCGGCTACGGGCGGCGCGGCGCAGCGGGTCTATCCGCCGGATAACCGGAAAGGCGTCGTGCGCGCGTTCCGGGCCGGCGCCAATGGCGTGGTCGCCCTGGCCACGTTCGCCCGGCAACCCGGGGAAATTTTTCGAATCAGCGACGGTAAGGCGCTGAGTAATCACAATGGCGAATGGATGGAGCAGATCCAGTGGGCCGAAGTCGAGGGGTTTGACAGTTACGCCAAGGATGGCACGCGCATCGGTTCGATGTTGCTCAAGCCACCGGGCTACCGCAAAGGCGAAGCATACCCGGTCATCGCCTATATCCACGGCGGGCCTGTGAGCCAGGACGGCTTCGAATTCGATGCCACCTCCCAGGCGCTGGCCGCGCAGGGCTACCTGGTGGTCAATCCGAATTATCGGGGCAGCTCGGGGCGGGGCCGGGATTTTTCCCGGGCGATCTACGCCGATTGGGGAAATCTCGAAATCCAGGACATTCATACCGTGATGGATCACCTTGTCGCGCAGGGTCTGGCCGATCCAAAGCGGCTCGGCATCGGTGGCTGGAGTTACGGGGGCATGAACACCAACTACGCCATCGCCAGCGACAACCGATTCGCGGCAGCCGTCTCCGGCGCATCGATCTCGAACATGATCACCGGCTACGGCACCGATCAATACATCCGGCAATATGAAAACGAGCTGGGTCTGCCGTGGGAATCCATCGAGACCTACCTGAAGATCTCCTACCCTTTCTTCCATGCGGACCGCATCGAGACGCCAACGCTCTTCATGGTGGGCGAAAAGGACTTCAACGTGCCGCTGATCAATTCGGAGCAGATGTACCAGGCCTTGCGAAGCCGGAACGTTCCCACGCAACTGGTGATCTACCCGGGGCAGTTCCATGGCCTGACCAAACCGAGCTACATTCAGGACCGGTTGGAGCGCATGATCGCATGGTATGCGAAATACCTGGGCTCAGCGGAAGAAAACCCGGATTGATGTGACATCGGGTCACGGGGTCAGAGTCAATCGGCCGGGAATCATCAGACACGTTTCCAGGCATTCAGACACGTATCAGCAAGGTATTTTTCTGACCGCAGATACGGCTCCGGCGTCCGCTCTGCCACGGGAATCTTCAGGGGATCGCAGCGGCTCCGGCCCGCGCGTGGCGGGGGCGGCGGAATGGCGTCAGTGCTCGCCCTTCATGGCGAACCGGATGCCGTTGGCCACGCCGTCGGCGAAGTCGTCGACGTTCTCGTACTCCATTTCCTCGGCGTAGGCGACCAGCGCGCCGACCAGTCGCCGCATGTCGGCCACTTCTTCATGGCTGCGTCCGCAGCCCGCGCAATGGGTGCCCTCCTCGGTGCATTCGCCGTTGCAGGGTTTGAAAATCACGCTACGCTCCATTCGCTTCGTTCGATCGGTTGAGCATACCCGTTCTGCGCCGGCGAACGCCTGGCCTCGGTCAACTGTCGCTTGGATGGGCCCGGGGAACCCCAGCGCGTTCCGTTCCTGCGTGCGCGTCAGACCCTGTCGCAGCTCGATTTGTCGCAGTCGTCGTCACATCCGGCGCACGAGCGATAGCGGTTGCGGTGCACCAGGCCGAACGCGACGAACACGACGACGAGGAACAGCAGCGGAACGGCGTATTCACCCATCGCTACAGCAACCCCGCGAAGCCCATGAAGGCGAGCGACAGGCTGCCGGCGATGATCAGCGTCAGCCCGGTGCCCTTGGCAATGGCCGGTATGTCGGAGAGTTCCGAGGTCTCCCGGATCGAGGCCATCAGAACGAGGGCGAGGGTCAGGCCGAGGCCGGCGCCGACGGCGAACACGATGCCCTGAAGGAAACCGTACCCGCGGTTGGTCTGGAAAATCGCCAGGCCGAAGATCGCGCAGTTGGTGGTCATCAGGGGCAGGAAGATGCCCAGTTGCCGGAACAGCACGGGGGCGATTTTCTTGACCACCATTTCCACGATCTGCACCAGCGAGGCCACCACGATGATGAACGAGATGATCCGCAGGTACGGCGCGTTCACCAGGATGTAGGTGTTCAGCACCCAGGCGCTCAGGGACGTCAGGGTCAGGACGAAGATATTGGCCAGCCCCATGCGCAGCGCAGTCTCGACGCGCGCCGAGACGCCCATGAAGGGGCACAGGCCCAGGAACAGCGCCAGCGTGAAATTGTTCACGACCATGGCCGAGAAGAAAATCGAGAAGAGGGTCTGGTCGCTCATGCCGATGCCGCCTCCCGCGTCTTCTTGCGCTGCTCGACGTAGCCCATGGCAAGAATGATGAAGCCCAGCATCAGGAACCCGCCGGCCGGCAGCACCATCACCACCCACGGCTCGAAGTTCGGGCCGAACAGCGGGATGTCGAAAAACGTGCCGATGCCGAGGATCTCGCGAAAACCGCCCATCATGAGCAGCGCGATGGTGAAGCCAATGCCGGTGCCGACGGCGTCGAGCAGCGAGCGGTACACCGTGTTGCGCGAGGCGAAGGCCTCCTGGCGACCGAGAATCATGCAGTTGACCACGATCAGCGCGATGAAGGCGCCCAGTTCCTTGTGCTGCACCGGCGCGTACGCCTGCAGCATCATGTCGGCCAGCGTCACGAAGGTCGCGATCACCAGGATGTACGACGAGATGCGCACTTCCTTGGGAATCAGGTTTTTCACGCTCGCGATCAGCACGCTGGAGCAGGTCAGGACGAAAAACGTCGCGGCGCTCATCGCCAGCGCGTTCTTGACCGTGTTGGTGACCGCGAGCGCCGGGCACAAGCCCAGCATCTGGATCAGCACCGGATTTTCCTTCCAGATACCCCGGATGAAATCCTGCGATGGCGTGGTCTGCCTCATGGCGCCTCCCTCGGAATGCCCTGCTCCAGCAGCGGCCGCCATTCCGCGATGCCGTTGTTGATGATGCTGACCACCGCCTTGGACGAAATGGTCGCGCCGGTGATCGCATCGATCTCGCCCGGCAAGCCCTTGCCGCTGCCGGCCTTGATCGCGCTGAGCGGTGTCTGCGGCCGGTCGAAGAACTGGTCGACGAACGCCTGGTCCTTGAAGATCTTGTCGCCCAGGCCGGGCGTCTCCTTGCTCTCGAGCACTTTCATGCCGAGCAGGACGCCGCTCTCGGGCTTGAACCCGAAGATGACCAGCACGATGTCCTGGAAACCGGACTCGCCACGCGAGGACGCCACGCCGATGCGCTCGCCGTTCTCGCCATAGCCGACGTAAGCCTGCCGGAAGTCGGCCGCCTTGGCGCCGTCCGGAACGGTCGTCGACAGGGCGCCATCCACCAGGTAAAGCGTCTCGTAACGCGCGGCGCCCGGCAAGACCTCGTAAACCGCGAGCCGCAACTGTTCGGCGCGGTATTTGTCGATGATGGGTTTGGTATGCAGGTTGACCAGCACGATCAGCAGACCGGCCACCGCGCCCGCCACGGCCAGCGTGGCGACCAGGCGGAAGGTCGAAACGGGCTTGTCCACGGGCACCTCGCCGGCTTCCGGCGGCGGCGGCGCGGCCGGGTCGACCACCTGCACCTCGAGGGCTTCTTTCTCGGGCCGCTCGCTCATGGCTCTTTCTCCGCGACCGGTTTCGTGGCGCCGAACTTGCGCGGCTGGGTGGCGCGGTTGATGAACGGCACCAGCGCGTTCATCAGCAGAATGGCGTACATCACGCCCTCGGGCAACCCGCCCCAGATTCGAATGATGACGACCAGCGCGCCGATGCCGATTCCGAAGATCCAGCACCCCCGGTTGGTCACCGGCGAGGTCACCATGTCGGTGGCCATGTACCAGGCGCCCAGCATCAGGCCGCCGGACAGCAGCATGAACATCGGCGAGAACGGGGACAGGCCAAGCGCGTAGAACAGGCCCGAAAACGCGAACACCGATACCAGGATGCTGACCGGTATGTGCCAGTTCAGGTGGCCGCGGATCGCCAGGTAAATGCCGCCCAGCAGGATCAGCAGCGCCGAGGTCTCGCCCAGCGAACCGCCGGTGCTGCCGAGCAACAGGTCCAGCAGGGGCGTCGCGACCGGGTCGTCACCGAATTTCAGGTTGCCCAGCGGCGTCGCCCCGGTCACCGCATCGACGGTCGACGGGCTCATCAGCGGCAGCGCCAGGTTGTCGCCGCGCAGCGACCACCAGTCGGGCGAACCGGCCGGCCAGGTGGTGATGGCGACCGGGAAGGCGGCCTGCAGGAACGCCCGCCCCAGCAGGGCCGGGTTGAAAATATTCTGCCCCAGGCCACCGAAAATGAGCTTGCCGAACGCGATGGCGAACACACCGCCCAGGAACGCCATCCACAGCGGGAAACCCGCCGGCAGGCACAGCCCCAGCAGCAGGCCGGTGATCATCGCCGAGCCGTCGGCCAGCGAGTTGCTGCGATCGCCGAACAGGCGCTCGGTCAAAAGGCAGCCGGCGATGGCGGCGCCGAGGACCAGCACGGCGCTCGGGCCGAAGAAATAGATCGAGGCGCCGACGACCGGGAGCAGGCTGAGGACCACCGACCACATGATCCGCGCGGTGGAATCGGCCGAACGAACGTGCGGCGCCGCGGTGATTTTGACGAGAGAATCGTTCATGCAGCCTTCAACCTGCTGAGCTGAATCTTGGACATCGCGAACAACTGCGACAGCGGAATGTTGGACGGGCACACGAAAGAGCAGCAGCCGCACAACATGCAGTCGTGCAGGTTGGCGTCGACCATTTCCTCGTAGCGGTCGACCCGCGCCAGCGAGCCCAGCAGTTGCGGGTTGAGAAACACCGGGCAGGCATCGACGCACTTGCCGCAGCGGATACAGGGCAGGATCTCCTGGCGCTTGCACTCGTCCTTCGACAACACGAGGATGCCCCCGGTCGCCTTCAGCACGGGCACGTCCAGGCTGGCCTGGCTCTGTCCCATCATCGGGCCGCCGAACACGATCTCGGCCGCGTCCTCGGTGAATCCGCCGCACGCGGCGATAACGTCACCGAGCTTCGTGCCGAACGGAATGACCCAGTTGCCCGGCCGCCGGATTCCGCGGCCCGACACCGTCATGATGCGTTCGATCAGCGGCTCGCCGGTCTCGAAAACCTTGGCGATGTTGGCCGTCGTGGCGACGTTCTGCACCAGGGCCCCGATCGAGCTGGGCAGTTTGCCCGACGGCACTTCGCGGCCCGTCACCGCCTTGATCAGCATCTTCTCGGCGCCCTGCGGATACTTGACCTGCAGGGCCTGAACGCGCACGTCGAGGTCCGTGGGCGCGGTGGCGCGCATGATCTCGATCGCGTCCGGCTTGTTGTTCTCGATGCCGATCACGGCGCGGTCGATGCCCAGCGCGCGCAGCACGATGCGAATGCCCCGGTGCACGCGTTCCGGCTGTTCCAGCATGACCCGGTGATCGGAGGTCAGGTAGGGCTCGCACTCGCAGCCGTTGACCATCAGCACGTCGACGGGCTGATCCTCCGGCGGCCGCAGCTTGACGTGGCTGGGAAAGGCCGCGCCGCCCAGGCCGACGATGCCCGCCTTGCTGATTTCCTCGGACAGCTGTTCCGCGGGCACCTCGTCCCAGTGCGGAACCAGCCGCGGGCGCTGCAGCTGGGTCGAATGCGGATCGACCTCGATGCGGATGGACGGCTGCATCGCCCCGGCCGGATGCGGCCAGTGCTCGATCGCCTTGACGGTGCCGGCAGCAGTCGCGTGCACGCGCGAGGAGATGAAGCCGCTCGCCTTGGCGATCACATCGCCGCGCTCGACCCGGTCGCCCGGCTTGACCAGCGCCTCCGACGGCCGGCCGATGTGCTGTGACAGCGGCAGGACGATCTCCTTCGGAAACGGCAGCCGGCGCGACGCGATGCCGGACGTCAGCTCCTTGTGCTCCGGAGGGTGAACCCCGTGTCGGAAACTGGGCAGGCGGCCGGCCATCAGTTGTACTGCTCCGCGCGCTCGACCAGCTTGTCGAGGTCTTTCTCGTTCGGGTCGAGCGGATCCCCGGGGTGGATCACGGACGGCGCGCACTTCTCAGCCGCCGTCACGAGTTCCCGGAACGTGCCGGCCCGCGGATCCTTGATGTAGGCCTGGCCGTCTTCGTTGTAAGCGAACATCTTGTTGTTCAGGTTGATGCAGTCGTCGCAGGAGGTGCAGCGGATGCTCTCGATCCACGGCTCACGAACGAAGTCCTCGTCCTCCTCCTCGTCCGCCGCGGCGGGCTCGGCAGCGTCCGCTTCGGCTTCGGCTTCCGCCTCGTCCGCCGTCGCATCCGCCGGGGCCTGCTGGGGCGCCGGGGCGCCGCCGAAGTCCATGCCTTCGGGCGCCTGGAACGCGGGGCCCTCCCAGTGTTCCGCTTTCTCCAGCAGTTCGGCCACCGTCAGGCTGCCGCCGGCCCGAAGCAGCCCTTCGGCGATGCGACGCGCAATCAGCTGCGGATACTGCGTGGTCAGCTGCGTGAATTTCGCCTCGTAGTCCGATTTCAGGGCGGCCATTTCCCGTTCCAGCTTGCGGGCGATGCCGGCGCCGACGGCGTCCCGCAGATGCCCGGACACCTCGACCCCCGCCAGTTCCCGCAACTGCGCCCAGAAGCGCAAGCGCTCCTCGGCCAGCGTGACGATCTCGGCGGACACCGCGACCTGCTGCAAATGCCGGTCGGCGTCGACGGTGTGAATGAACGGCGTGGCGCCGGACCGGTCGCCGGGTTCCATCGCCAGGTACTCGTGGAAGGCGACCAGGTCGTCATCCTCGCGCACCGCGCGGTAGTGATCCCGGAAGCGTTTCTCGCCCAGCGCCCAGTCGGCGATCGTGAGCGGCAGCGTCATCCGCTGCTCCTCGCCCGCCTCGTCGAGATAGACCAGTTCGTGCTCCGGCCAGGTCTCCTCCGGCGCCGGGTTGCCTTCCAGGTCCAGGCGCTCGGAGAACGTCGTGCCGGCGTCGGGATCGAACACCAGGTTGGGGACCGCCCGGCTTTCCAGCGCCATGCGCGCGGCTTCCGGCGCGCTGTCCTGCGCGATACCCCATTCGCGGGGGCATGGCGCGTTCAGGATGAACAGGGCCGGTCGGCGAACCTGCAGACCCTTGAGCAGGTTGCCGAACAGGTGCGATGGCGTCGCCTGGGACGACTGCATCACGAATACGCCGCGATGCGCCATGGCGATCAGCGCGAGTTCCTTGCGCACCTCGTCCTTGTGGCGCTGTTCCGGACCGGCATCGAATACTTCCGGCGTCTGGCCGGTGAAGCCGGCCGTGCAGGCCTGGCCGCCGCCGGCGGAATTGGCCTGGGTGTCGACCACCACCACGCGCAGCGGTTTGCCGGACGCCATCAGGCGGGACAGGTTCTGGAAACCGATGTCCATCATCGCGCCGTCGCCGCCTACCGCGAACAGCGGCGGGCACAGGGCGAACTCGTCGTCTGTGAACTGTTGCCAGTCGAACGCGGCGAAAAAGGCCTCGTCCGCCGCCGGATCGTAAGCGTCGTCCAGCAGTTTGCGGGCCCGGCGCACGGCGATGAAGCCGTCCGCCATCTTGCGCATATGCCCTTCGAACAGGCCGATGGCCACCGAGGGGGCGTCCTGGAACAGGTGACTGGTCCACGGGAAGGGATAGGGGTTGAACGGGAACGTGGCGCCCCAGACCGAGGTGCAACCGGTCGAGTTGGCGAAGCCCATGTTGGCGCGTCCGCGACCGCCGGGGCCTTTCTGGTAACGCCATTGCAGATCCTTCAGCCCTTCGATGGCCCGGTGAATCCGCGCGACGGCCTCCTTCTTGCCGTGTTCCAGCGGCACCGCGACGCCCTCCCCTTCGGCCGAAACGGCCCCCAGGTCGGCCTCGGAGGCCAGCAGGTCGCGCGCCTTCTCGTCCAGCCCCTCGATCAGGCGGCCGAGGTCCGCGACGTGGGCTTCCACGCGCGGCGCCATCAGGGCGTTGACGGCAGAGAGCACCAGGTGGATGGCGGTTTTCTCGCCGCAGCCCATGCAGGCGTTGTCGCCGCCCAGCATGGACATGTAATTGCGCTGCTTGAGCAACAGCGAGGGCATCATGCCGATGCGCTCTTCGAGGCTGGAGATGCGGACGTAACGGTCGTCCGTTTCCGGCAGGTTGCGCCACAGGCGCCAGTTGGCCTCGAGTTGCTCCTGCTCCTCGTCGGTCTGCGGCACGTTGACCAGCGCGCCGTCTTTGCACACGGCCACGCAGACGTCGCAACCCTTGCAGGTTTCCGGGTTGATCGTGATCGACAGCAATCCGCCGCTGCCCTTCTCCTGGCTTTCCGGCACGTCGAAGAACGGCGCCGTCTTCGCCAGCGGGAAGTGCTCGAGGGCGTCAAAAACCTGCTGGAATTCAGCGTCGTAGGCCGCCCGGCGGGTTTCGTCCCACTTCGATTTTTCGGCGACCTTTTCGTAGGCGTCCGCCAGGACCTTGCCGAACGTTTCGAATTCGTCGCCGGCCAGCGTCTTGCGCGACTCGCGCGCGAGCAGGCGGATCAACTGGCTGAACTGGGTCAAGGGGTTCTGCGGCGTCGCCACGGTGCGGACCGCGGTGTCCAGCACCTCTTCGACCGTGCTGACCACCCCGGGAATCGCCGAATCGGGACACTGCACCCAGCACTTGCTGCAACCGGTGCACTTGTCCGCGATGAAACGCGGCACGGTTTCGCGGACCGTCGACATGTCGCGCATGCTCGAGGTCGCGGCGGGAATGGCGCTGATCGCGGTGAACGGGTCGGCCAGCACATCGTGGCCGGTCTTGTACTGCGCGCAGACCTGGTCCCAGAAGGCGCCCTGGTTGCCCGGCCCCTGTTGCGCATCGGCCTCGGCCATGGATGCCGGGATCAGCGGAATCTTCGCCGTGCGGCCCTGGTCGTGCAAGGTCGCGAGATCGAGCGCGCGAACCTCGTCGAAGCCCCGCCTGCAGGCATGGAGTTCGTCTTCGAGAAGCGCTGCGTCCGCGGCGCCCTCCGGCGTCGCGAGGTGCGCCCGCAGGCGCTCGAACAGTTGATCCTGGTCCAGGCCATGCCGGCCCAGCAGGCCGGCCGCGTTGAAGAACGCGCCCATGAAGGCCATGCCCTGCATCCGGTAGCGCGCCGCGGTTTCATCCGCCGTTTCCCGCGCGATACCGGCGCCGTCGAGGGTGCACACCCGAATGCCGCGGGAGCGAATCGCCCATTGCGCGGTCTGCGGCAGATCGTTCCAGAATTCCTCGGCGGAGCGGTCGCTCTGTATGACCAGGAGCCCGCCGTCCCGCATGCCGTCCAGCGGATTCGAGTGGCGGAACACGCCCGCGTCCTGGGCGAGCACGATATCGACGTGCCTGAGTTCGTGGTTGCGGCGCAAGGGCTTGCGCGACAGCATCGCCGCGTAGGTCGTGGGCTGACCGCGCCGTTCGCGGGCCCGCGACGGAAACGCCTTGACGTGCATGCCGAATACCTCGGCCGCGGCGGCCGCCAGCGAGCGTCCGGTCGGCCGGGCGTCCCGGCCGCCGATGGCGTGAATCCGGAGTTCGATGGAATCGTCACCGTCGAGGTCGATGTCCTTGGCCGGCGACAGGGCCAGTTCGGCCAGTTGCGGATAGTCGGCCAGCACGCTTTCCTGCCGGATCTGCACCTTGGGCAGCGGCGTATCGGCGTCGACGAAATCGATGCCGAGGTAGAACTGGCGGCGCCCGGCGCCTTCGGCCAGCATGTTCTGCACGGCCGCGACCAGGTCGGCGGGCTGCAGGTCGCGTCCCCCGAGTCCGTAACAGCCGGAATAAAGATCGGGCACCTGGTCAGCCGCAAGGGCCGGCAGCCGCGGATACGGCAACGGTGCGTCGGTTTCGGCCTTGCGCTTGCGCCGCCGGCGGCCGCCGTTGGCGCTGCGCGCGCGAACACGTCCGTTCTCGTTCGCCTGCGCAAGCGCCGCGCGGATTTCGCGGATCATCGGCAATTCGACCGCCAACGGTTGATCCGTGCGCTCCAGGACGACGACGCCCTGTTTGCCGGCCAGCAAGGCGGCCACCCGGTCGGCCGGAAACGGCCGGAACATGGTCAGGTTGAGCACCCCGACCTTCAGGCGCTGCCGGTCGCGCAGGTAATCGGCGACGGCTTCGGCGTCCCGCACGACGGAACCCTGTCCGACGATGACGTACTCGGCGTCGTCGAGTCGGTAACCCATGGCCCGCGCGTAGCGGCGCCCGGTCAGTTCGGCGTACTCGTCGAAGGCGCGGTCGGCCAGTTCGGCGATGTGATCGAAATAGAACGGCCGCTGGGCCGCCACGCCCTGGGCGTAGGCTTCGCTGTTCTGGACCACGCCGGTGCTGGACGGGTAATCGAAATTGAACGCTTCGGGAATGCGCCGCCGCTGTTCACCGTACACCGCGCGTTGCGCGGGCGTCGGCGTGTCGATGAGGTCGGCGGGATCGCCGAGGAATTCCCGGATCAGCTCCGGTTCCGGTTCCCGGTAGGACTCGACCACGTGGCTGGTCAGGAAGCCGTCCTGGGCGCACACGCCCGGGTTCAGCGACAACTCGGCGATGCGATGCGCGATCAGGTTCAGGTCCGCCACCTGCTGGACATCCGCGGCGAACAGCTGGAAACAGCCGGTGTCGTCGATCGCGTGGTAGTCGTCGTGGCCCGCGTAGATGTTCAGGGCCTGCTTGGTCATCGCCCGGCAGGCCACGTTCAGCACATAGGTCAGCCGCTTGCCCACGGCCGCGTACAGCGACTCGTGCATGTAGGCGAGGCCCTGGCCGCTGGCGAAGTTGGTCGAACGCAGCCCGACCAGGCTCATGCCGGCCGTGACGCCCGCCGCCGCGTGCTCGCCCTCGGCCTCGAAGTGCAGCAGGCTCCGTCCGTTGACGTTCCTGGCGCCGGCCGCGGCCGCGTCCGCCCAGCCCTGCCCCATCGGCGTGGACGGCGTGATCGGGTAAGCGCCCGCCGCTTCGCTGGCCGCCGTCTCCATGGCGACGACCGCCGCGTTTCCATCCCCGGTCTTGAGGGTTCCGGGATAGCGGGCCTGGCTTTCCTGTGACTTCATACGGCTCTTTTCTCCGGCTCCTTGGAGCCCGTTGCAAACTGCTGTCCCTCGACCCAGACGATCGCGTTGGTCGGGCAGCGCGAGGTCGCCTTGGGGTCGGCCAGGGCGTTCTTTTCGTAATCGACCACGGCCAGGTTGTCGATCATCTCGATCAATCCCGGCGCGGCATCGGCGACGCAGCGTGTACAGGCGTTGCACGCGACGCTGCACATCGCCTCGGCGGCATCACCGTGCACCAGGTTCCTGCACTGCACGATGAGTTTCTGATCCATCGGCATCAGCACGAACAGATCCTTGGGGCAGGTTTCGACGCAATCGTTGCAGGCGGTGCATTTCTCGGGAATCACCACCGGCAACTCGTCCTCGTTCATGTAGATCGCGTCGAAGGTGCAGACCACCTCGCAATCGGCCAGCCCGAGGCAGCCCCAGGTGCACCCCTTACCGCCACCGGCCACCGCGGCGGCCGCCTTGCAGGACCCGAATCCGCTGTAATCCGCATTGCGATGGGCTTCGTTTTTGCCGCCCGCGCACAACAGGCGCGCAACGCGCTTGTTCGCCTCGCCGGCGTCCACGCCGAGGTAATCGGCCACGTCCTCGCGGTCTTCGGGGCTCATCACCGTGCAATCGGACGGCTGCTGTTCACCCGCCACCAGCGCCTCGGCAAAGGCCCGGCAGCCGGGTCGCGAGCAGGCGCCGCAGTTGGTGCTCGGCAACAGCTCCTCGACACCGTCGATGCGCGGGTCTTCCCAGACCCGGAACCGACGGTTGACCAGCGCGATGACGAAGCCGAAAAACAGGCCCACACCGCCCAGGATCAGGGCCGAATCGATTATGGCGTTACCGGTCATGGATCAGGACTTGCTCTCGCCCACCAGGTTGGTCTGACTCAACAGCCAGGCGGAGAGCTTGCCGGCCGGATCGGACGCGGCCTCGCCGGTCGGCGCCGGAATGACCCCCAGCGTCTCGAGCAGGGCGTGATCCTCGGCCTGCTGCGCCACGCTGATACCGCCGACGGCGCGCTTGCGGATCTCCCGCGGAAACTCGAGGGTGGTGAAGCGCTCGTACGTCGTTTCCCCGGCCAACGGATCGTGCGTGAACACGACGGCGCCGTCGGGCAGCAACGCCGCGGCCGCGGTGCCGTCAAACGCCGCGAAGGCCTCCAGCGCGGAATCGCCGACCGCCTGTTGGACGAAAACGCCCGGGGTGACGAGACGCGCCATCGCCGCCGCCGGCGCATCGCCGTCGACCACGAAAACCAGCTTCATGCCGGCATCCAGGTACGGCGCCGCCTGCGCCGGCGTGAAATCCGCACCGGCCAGCTCGACCACCAGTCCGGGCGCGAGCGCCCGTTCCGCGTGGCTCCAGTCCGCGTACGCGAGACCGTCGAGCAACCGGGCGTGTTCCGCCTCGCGGTAAGCCCCGCGCTTGGCCAGCTCCACCAGGTGCGCCGCTGCGAAGGCGTCGCCGATCGTGGCCAGGCGTTTGGCGATCTCGTTACCGAGATTCGCCCCCGGGTCCAGCGTCAGCACGAACAGCCGGTCGCCGATGTGCAGCAGGTCGTTCAGGGCTTCCTGGGCGGCGCGGATCGGCGCTTCCGCCGTCGTATCGACACGCGCCGACGGCTGCGTGAACGAAGCGAAGCGGTCGACGTTGACGTGCCCGCTGGCGAAGTTGCCCAGGGCAATGGTCTGATCCTCGGACGAGGACCCGGTGCCCGCCAACAGACCCCGGATTTCCTCGGTCGTTGCCGCGATGGCGGACAGGAACAGTTCCTTGCGCGGGCGGATCGCCTCGAGGGCGAGCGCAGTTCGTTCTTCAAACGGCATAACGTTCAAATTCCTTGTTCAGGCGGGTCACTTTTTCCTCGGCCGACACCTTCGGCACGGCGCGGATCTTCTCGTACACCGGCAGGCTGTCATTACGGTAGAACACGCCGAGACGAAGCAGGTCGGTGCGGGCTGCGAGCGCGCGCGCATCGTCGAGGTGCAGCGGATCATGAACGCGCCGGGCCTTGTAAAGCTGCTCCAGGCTCGGCACGTCGACGCCGTTCTCGTGTACCAGCAGTTCGGTCAGGTCGGGATCCTGCACGTGCCGCAGGAACACGTCGGGCGTGAACTTGGGGCAGCGCTGCAGGATGCGAACGAAGGAAAAGCCGGGGTGGTCATAGGCGGCCTGCAACGTCGCGAAAAGGTGCGCCGGGACCCAATCGGCCGTCTGGGCGACGAACGAGGCATTGGAGATGCCCAGCGTCGCCTGCAGCGGATCCAGCGCGGGCAGCACGGCGCCGCGCGGCGACGTCATCGATTTGTGACCCTGCGGCGTGGTCGGCGAAGTCTGGTTCTTGGTCAGGCCGTAGATGTTGTTGTCCAGCAACATGACGACCATGTTCGCGTTGTAGCGGGTCGCGTGGATCCAGTGTCCGGCGCCGATCGAGGTGCAGTCGCCGTCCCCCATCGTCACGAACACGTCGAGCTCAGGGCGCGCCAGCTTGACGCCGGTGGCGACGGGCAGCGCGCGGCCGTGGATGCCGTGGAATCCGTAGGCGTTGACGTAGTGGGGAAAGCGGCTCGAACAACCGATGCCCGAAACGAACACGGTTCGGTCGGGTTGCAGTTGCTCCTTGGCGAGCAGGCGCTTGACGGCGTTCATCGCGCCGAAATCGCCGCAACCGGAACACCATTTTCCGGGCCGGCGCTGGTAGTCCTCGGCATCCAGGCAGACGCGCGCATCCGGTTCCAGGTCCAACAGGGAAATTGCGAGACTGCTCATGCGGCGACTCCTTCTTCGGTCGGCAGCTTGGCCATGATGTTTTCGTAAATGTCCCGCGGACGCAGCGGCTGGCCGGGACAGCTCGTCCAGCAATCGACGTCCACCAGTGTGTGGGCGCGCAGCACCCAGGCGAGTTGACCGTAGCGGCGCGAGTCCTCGGTGATGTACGGGTCGCCCGGCGTGTCGGAATAGTTGATCTCGACGGTCATGACGCGTTTGAACCGGCTGAAAATCTCCTTCAGCCCGGGCTCCAGGGGCGACAGGAAGGTCAGCTGGCAGGTCGAAACCTTGTGTCCTTCGGCGCGGGCACGGTCCACCGCCTCGACGATGGCGCCCTGCGTGGAGCCCCAGCCCACGACGAGCAGATCGCCCTCGTCGTCGCCGTGCAGTTCGGGCGGCATCAGCGTGGACTGGAACACGGCCAGCTTGCGGCTGCGCATCTTCATGCCCAGCTCGTTGCTGGAGGGATGGTAGGAAACCAGGCTTTCCTCGTCGTGCGCCAGGCCGGTCACGGTGTGCTGGCCGTCCGGCATGCCGGGAATGATGCGCTTCGACAGGCCGGTTTCCGGATCCCAGTCATACGGCTTCAGCCCCTCGGGCACCGGGGACTGGTCGATCGCGCCCTGCTGCCAGCGCACATCGAGATCCGGGCGCGTGAACTGCTGCACGCCGGTCGCGAGGTTGGCGTCGGTCAGCACGATGACGACCATGCGGAACGTCTCCGCGATGCGTCGCGCGGTGACCATGGCATGAAAGCACTCCTCGATCGAACGCGGCGCGATGACGACCCGCGGCGCGTCGCCGGGCTGTCCGTACAGCGAGGACAGCAGGTCGGACTGCTCCACCTTGGTCGGCAGGCCGGTCGACGGGCCGCCGCGCTGCACGTCCAGCACCACCAACGGCACCTCGATCATGATGGCCAGCGCCAGGAACTCCGTCTTAAGCGCCATGCCCGGCCCCGAGGTAACGGTGAGCGCCACCTTGCCGGCGTAGGAGGCGCCGATCGCGACGCCGGCGGCGGCGATTTCGTCCTCGGACTGGTGCACGATCCCGCCATAGCCTTCGATGATCTCGGAGAGCTCGTGCGAGACCGACGTGGCCGGCGTGATGGGGTACATCGCGCACAGCTCCATGCCGGCGGCGACCGCGCCGAGCGCCGCCGCCTGGTTGCCGTTCATCACGATGCGTTCTTCGTCGAACGGCACGGAGTTGACGTGAAACTGGAAATCCAGGTTTTTCCGCGCCCAGGCCATGCCCGCCTTGACCAGTTCGACGTTCTTCTCGGTCACCTTGGCCGGCTTGAACCGGAAAATGTGGGCGATCTGTTTCTCGATGATGGCGAGGTCGCGCTGGTAGATCTCGGCCAGCAGGCCCAGCGCGAACATGTTCTTGCCGTGGTTGGGGTTGTCGACGATCTTGAGCGCTTCTTCCTCGTACGGCACCAGGATGAACTTGTAGTTCTTGGAGGACATTTCCTCCATCGCCTCGTCGTACATGCGGCGCAGTTCCTCGTCCTCGCTTTTTTCCCAGGCGGCCTCCAGCAGGATGATGCAGTCGTCGCGCAGGGAATCGAGGCGGTGGCGGGACAGCAGCACCTGGTCGTTGAAGGCAATGGCCAGCTTGGATTGATCGCCCCAGTTGGTGATCTTGTCCGTGCCGAAGCGAATGATATTGCCGGAGGTGCTGGTCACCGTGTGGTGCGGTGGCTCGATCTCGGCGGGAATGATTTCCACGGTCCAGACGCCGTTGCCCATCTTGGCGCAGGTCTGGCCGAAGATCTGAGCGCACTTCTGCGCGCCCTCCCCCGAGTTGGTGATGATTTCTACGGTATGTTCCGCAACTTCGTTGACTTGGATATCCCTGATGGCCGCTGTGCTCACGCTCACTCACTCCGTCTCTGATCGTCCGAACACCGCGCCGGCGGCGTTCGCCCGGACCAACTTTATATATACGGAGTTGCTAATAAATTGGCCTAGATCAATTACAACGCATTCATTCCGAAAAAATCATCTTATTTTGCGGAATTCCGTTGCAATCGACCGGCGCAATCGACCGGTTCGCCGGATTGGCGTCCGCAGGCGCGAACGGAACCGGCCCCTAATTCAGCAGCGGCTCCAGTTCGGCCCAGACCGCATCGAGGATCAGCGGTTGCGCCTCGATACTCGGGTGAATGCCGTCGTCCATCATCATGCCGGGCTCGAGCGCGATGTCTTCCAGCAGGAACGGCAACAGGGTCGCGCCGGTTTCTTCGGCCAGTTCGCCGTACATCGCGTGAAACCGCTCGGTGTAGGTCGCGCCGTAATTGGGCGGTATGCGCATCTCGGCCAGGATCACCTGCGCGCCGGCCGCCTGGCTCATTTCGATCATCCGCGCGAGGTTGCCGCGGGTGACGTCCAGTTGAATGCCCCGCAGGCCGTCGTTGCCCCCGAGTTCGATCAGCACGATGGCCGGGGCCTGTTTTTTCAGCAGGCGCGGCAGCCGCGCCAGGCCGCCCTGCGTGGTATCTCCGGCGATGCTGGAGTTGAAAACGCGGTAGGCGTAACCATCTCTTTCCAGACGGTCCTGCAACAGGCTGGGCCAGGACTCGATCACTTCCATGTTGTATGCGGCGCTGAGGCTGTCGCCGACGATCACGATCGAACGCGGCTCCGCGGCATGGACGGCAAACGCCAGCAGGCAGGCAAGCAAGGACAGTAATTTAACGCGCATGAACACTCCCGAATCCGGTCAGTCGCAGGTTCCTGCGAACGATACCCCCGCCAGCTCCGTATTGAAAGCGAGCGGATTGAGCAAGCAGGTCGCCAGCCCCGAGGGTCCGCTGCGCATTCTCGATGATGTCGGGCTCGACGTCGCCGCGGGCGAGTCGGTTGCGATCGTCGGCACGTCGGGCGCGGGCAAGTCGACCCTGCTCGGCCTGCTGGCCGGCCTGGACGAACCCTCCGCCGGGCAGGTGTGGCTGGCCGACGAGGAACTCACGGCGCTGGACGAGGACGGCCGCGCCGCGCTGCGCGCGCGGAGCGTCGGGTTCGTGTTCCAGTCCTTTCACCTCATTTCGTCGCTGACCGCGCTGGAGAACGTCATGCTGCCCCTGGAGCTGTCCGGCGCCACGAACGCCCGGGAATCCGCGCTCGAGGCGATCCGCACGGTGGGCCTCGAGCCGCGCAAGGGGCACTACCCCAATCAGCTTTCGGGCGGTGAAAAGCAGCGTGTCGCCATTGCCCGCGCCTTCGTCGTCGAGCCGGAGGTGCTGTTTGCGGACGAGCCGACCGGCAACCTCGACCAGCGCACCGGCGACCGCATCGTCGACCTCCTGTTCCGGCTCAACCGCGAGCACGGCACGACCCTGGTGCTGGTGACGCACGATCTCGACCTCGCGTCGCGCTGCGACCGCATCCTGTTCATGGAGGCCGGGCGCATCGAGCGCGAAGAGGCGGGCCGGACCTCGTGACCGGCGGCTGGCTCCACGACCTGACGCTGGCCGCGAAACTGCTGCGCCGCGACTGGCGCGCCGGGGAGTTGACGGTGCTCGTCGCCGCCCTGCTGATCGCGGTCTCGGCGATGACCGGTGTCGCTTTCCTGACCGACCGGGTCGGCCAGGCCGTGGAACTGCGCGCGGCCGAATCGCTGGCCGCTGACCTTCGCGTACGCTCGACCGAGCCGATCGAGCAGGAACTGCTCGACTTCGCCGCCGCGAACGACATGCGCACCGCGAAGGTGACCAGCATGCCCAGCGTCGTATTCTCCGGCGAAGCCAATACCCTGGCCGCCGTGCGGGCGGTGACCGCGGGTTACCCCCTGCGCGGCGAACTCAAGACCGCGCCGGGACTGCTGGCGGACGAATCGGTCTCCCGCGAGATACCCGGACCCGGCGAAGCCTGGGCGTCGCCGCGTCTGCTGGCGCGCCTGGGCGTCGACACCGGCGCCACGCTCGAGGTGGGCGCGGCGCGGCTGCGGTTGACCCGGGTCCTGACCTTCCGCCCCGACGAGGGCTGGAGCTTCGTCGACCTGGCCCCGACCCTGCTGATCAACGAGGCCGACCTGGCCGCCACCGAACTCGTCCAGCCCGGCAGCCGCGTGGCCTACCGCGCCCTGTTCGCGGGGGACCGCCGGGCCGTCGACGCCTTCAAGCCCCGGCTCGAGGAACGGCTCGCCGAAGGCCAGAACCTCAGCGACATCAAGGACACCAACCCCCAGATCCGATCGTCGATGGATCGCGCCGGGCGCTTCCTGAACCTGGCCTCGCTGGTCTCGGTGCTGCTGGCCGCGGTCGCCGTCGCGATGGCGGCGCGGCGCTACGCGCAACGCCACCGTGACCGCATCGCCCTGATGAAATGCATGGGCGCGGTCAACCGGACGATCTTTCGCAGCAGCGTGTTCCAGTTGCTGATGCTCGCGATCGTCGGCAGCGCGGTCGGCGCCGTGCTGGGCTACCTCGCGCAAATGGCGCTGGCCTGGCTGATGCGCGACATGATCGGCCAGGCCCTGCCGCCGCCGGGCCTGCAGCCGGCGGTGCTCGGCCTGGTGACCGCGCTCAGCATCCTTGGCGGTTTCGCCCTGCCCGACCTGGTGCGCATGGGCCGCACGCCACCCCTGCGGGTGCTGCGCCGCGACCTCGATCCGCCGGCGCTGCGTCACGGCGTATCGTGGCTGGCCGGCGTCGCCGCGGTGCTCGCCCTGCTGCTGTGGATCGTCCGGGATACGCGGCTGGTGCTGACGATTTTCGGCGGGGCCGCCGTGACCTTCGTCGCGCTCGGCGCGACCGGTTGGCTGCTGGTCCGCTCGCTGCGCGGATTCCGCGGCGCCGCCGGCGTCGCCTGGCGCTACGGGCTGGCCAACATCGCCCGCCGCGGGCGTGAAAGCGTGGCCCAGGTGGTCGCCTTCGGCCAGGGGTTGATGGTCCTGCTGCTGCTTTCCACGGTGCGCACCGAGCTGATGGACACCTGGCGCGCCAGCCTGCCGGAGGACGCGCCCAACCAGTTTCTGATCAACATCCAGCCCCACGAGGTCGACGCGATGGAGGCCTTCCTGGCGCAGAACGGCGTCGAGGTGCCGCGCTTCGTGCCGCTGGTGCGCGCGCGCATGACCACCATCAACGGCGCGAGCGTCACGCAGATGACCTTTGAGGACCCGCAGGGCGAGCGCTGGGCGCGGCGCGATTCGAACCTGAGCTGGGCCCCGGAACTGCAGGCCGACAACCGCGTTGTCGCGGGCGAGTTCTGGAGCGGCACGCCGGAGCGGGCCGAGGTTTCGGTCGAGCAGGACTTCGGTCGCGAACTCGGCCTGTCGCTGGGCGACGAGGTGGGCTTCAACATCGCCGGCGAGGAGGTGACGGCCACCGTCACCAGTTTCCGCACCGTCGAGTGGGACAGCTTCAGCCCGAATTTCTTCATGGTGTTTTCCCCGGGCGTGCTCGACGACTACCCGGCGACGTTCATCTCCAGCCTGTACATCGACGCGGCCGACCGGCCCGTGCTGCTGGAGCTGATGCGCCAGTTTCCCAGCGTCACGGCGATCGACCTGGACGCCGTCCTCGGCCAGGTGCGCGACGTGATGGACAAGGCCGCGCTGGCCGTCCAGGCGGTCTTCATCTTCACGCTGCTGGCCGGGCTGACGGTGCTGTGGGCCGCCGTGCAGGCGACCCGCGACGAGCGCCGCTACGAAAGCGCGATGCTGCGCACCTTCGGCGCCTCGCGCAACCGCGTGCTCGGCGGCGTCGCGGTCGAGTTCATCGCCATCGGCCTGCTGGCCGGACTGCTGGCCGCGACCGGCGCCAGCCTGGCCGGCTACCTGCTGGCCACCAACCTGTTCGACCTCGATTACGGCTTCAGCGCCGCGCTGTGGTTCGGCGGCATCCTGTCCGGGGTGCTGTTCGTCGGACTCAGCGGCATGGCGGCGACCTGGCGGGTGGTCACCCACGCGCCGGTCAGCGTGTTGCGGGCGGCATGAGCCGGCGTTCTGTGGAATAATTCCCCGCGAACGCTCTCGCGGCACCGATTGTCGCGACCAAACCACCGGAAGAGAACACCATGACGCCCTATCGAATCCTGCTGATCGCCGCCCTGCTCCTGGCCGCCACCACGGCCCACGCGCAGCGCTTCAACACCAAGAAGATCCACGAGGACGCGCGCACCGGCAGCTGGGAGGTCTCACTGCTCGCACAGCAACAGGGCAGCGCCGACGTCACGGGCGAGCGGGGCTCCAGCGCCGAGATCGACAGCGAGCTGGGCTGGGGCTTCACGATCGGCTACAACCTGACCGCCAACTGGAACTTCCAGTACAAGTTCACCCTGGTCAAGCCGGACTACCGGGCCACGCTGGTGCCCGAACCGCCGGAAGACCCGGAGGAAGAAGCGCCCGGGCCGCAGACCTTCGACTGGGGCATGACCAAGTACGCCCACGCCCTCAACGCGACCTACCATTTCTCGCGCGGCCCGCTGACGCCGTTCCTGCAGCTGGGCGCGGGCTTCGTCAAGCTGGACTCCAACGTCGTCCGCGACGTGGTGACCGGTTGCTGGTGGGATCCCTGGTGGGGCTATATCTGCGATTCGCAGCTGCGCACGTACGAGTCATCCGGATTCGCGTACAACGCGGGCCTCGGCCTGCGGTGGGACTTCAACCCGTCGCTGTTCCTGCGCGGCAGCTACAACCGCGAGTGGATCGACACCGACGCCGGCGGGCTCGACTTCGATACCCTGAGCCTCGAATTCGGCCTGATGTGGTGAGCTCGCGGGGCGCCCTGCCCCGCAGGCATTAATTAATCTTCAATTTTTTCAAGGCGATATATTGCTTTTATAACGCAATACTCGACTCTTCCCGGCCCATCGCGGACCAGCAGCTTGTCGTACTCGCGCACCACGCGACCCGTCGATGTGAACGCGATCGTGCGGGCGAACTCGAGGTTCGGGCACGGGGCTCGCGTTTCGACCAGGTAGTTGCGCGAGACGCCCTCCTGCAACACGACGTTCTGCCGATTGACGTACTGGTAGCCGCGAATGTTGAAGTTGACCAGCTGGTTCAGTTCCTCGACGACGCGCAGGTTTTTCTCCGCCAGCAGTTCCTCGACGGATTTGCCCTCCTCGGGCGGAGCGTTCGCGCAACCCGCCATGAAAGTGGCCAGCGCCGCCAGCGCCAGGTGCTTCGCGATTCGGATCATCGTTTCGATTCCTCCGTGGATGCCCGCGCGGCCCGCGCCGCGCGCAATGCCGTTTTCTCGGACTCCGGCAGAAACGCCATCGCCAGGCCATTGACCTGCGCCTGCCGCGTCTGCCCGGGCGTGAGTCCGGCGCGCGGCGCCGCGACCTCGAACTCGTGCCGCAGGTCGATGCCGCTGATCGCCGGGTCGTCGGTATTCAGGTTAGCGACCACGCCGCGCTCGAGCAATGCCTTCACCGGGTGTCCGGCGTAGCGCTCGACCGTCCCGGTATGGATGTTCGAGGTAATGGCAATCTCGAGCCCGATGCGCCGCTCGACCAGGTAGTCGATCAACGCCGGGTCCTGCAGCGAGTGGATTCCGTGGCCGATCCGGGTCGCGCCAAGCTCACGGATCGCCTCCCAGACGCTTTGCGGGCCGTCGACTTCGCCGGCATGCACGGTCACCCGCAGCCCGGCGTCGCGGGCGCGGCGAAAGTGCTCGCGAAACAGCCGCGCCGGAAACCGCTCCTCGTCCCCGGCGAGGTCGATCGCCACCAGGTGGTCGCGGTGCGCCAGCAACGCATCCAGTTCGTGATGGCAGGTCTTTGTGTCGTAGGTCCGGCTAAGGATGCCGATCGCCTGCGCGCGCACGCCGAAATCGCGCTCCCCGGCGACGATGCCGTCCGCGACCGCTTCGACCACGCCTGCCGGCGCGAGTCCGTGGGGTTCCGCCATGAACCACGGACTGAAGCGCAACTCCACGTAATCGAGACCCTCGTCGCGCGCGTCCTCGACGTTCTCGTAGGCCACGCGGCGGCAGGCGTCGAGATCGGTCAGGATCGCGGTCAGCCAGCGAAAACGGCCGATGAAGTCCATCAGCCCGTCGGCGCGACCCTCGACCACGACGTGCGGACGCAGGCCGTCGACCGTGTACGCGGGCAGCTCGATGCCGTTGCGTTGCGCGAGTTCGACCACGGTCTCCAGTCGAATCGCACCATCGAGGTGGCGGTGCAGGTCGACGAGGGGCAACCCGGGATCGATGTAGGCGTCGTTTGCCATCGGGAACTATTCTGACATGAACGGGCGCCGGCCGGGACCGGGGACGGCACAAAACGAAGGGCCGGCGGATGCCGGCCCTTCGCGGTCTTGACAGGCCCGTTCGATGGCCATCGGCAGGATCAGTTCAGACCGCGGATCTCGAGCAGGGGCTCGATCGACGGATCCTGCCCGCGGAAGCGGCGGTAGAGCTCGTCGGCATCCATCGAGCCGCCGGCCTGGTACACGTTCTGCTTCAGCCGCGCCGCGAGCTCCGGGTCGAAAATGTCACCGGACTGTTTGAACGCGGTGAAACCATCGGCATCGAGGATTTCGGACCACAGGTAAGCGTAGTAACCGGCCGAATACCCGCCCGCGAAGATATGCGAGAAGTACGGACTGCGGTACCGCGACTCGATTTCGTCCGGCTTGCCGATCGCCGCCATCGCGTCGTCCTCGAACTTCGTGGCGTCTTCGACCGCGGCCGCCTCGTTCGGCGCCAGCGTGTGCCAGTTCATGTCCAGCAAGGAGGCCGCGATGTACTCGGTCGTCTTGAAGCCCTGGTTGTGCGTGCCGGCCGCGATGATCTTGTCGACCAGCTGCTGCGGAATCACCTCGCCCGTCTCGGCGTGCTTCGCGTAAACCGCCAGCACTTCGGGCTGGGCCGCGTAGTGCTCCATGAACTG
>JARRMH010000003.1:0-24292 GCA_037386205.1 Woeseiaceae bacterium
AGATTGTCATGCTGTGAATCCCAGTGCTGCGGGCGCGGAGCGGGCAAGGATATAGAATCCCATGACGATTAGGAACCAGCCAAACCCGCGCTTGAGCTTGTCCTGCGGCAGTCGGCGCGACAGTTTGCTGCCGACGACGCTGCCGGCGATGCCGAGGGCCGTAACCATGAGCAGCGTCGTCCAGTCGAGTTCGAGCGACTGCTGTTCCAGCACGTCGAGGTATTTCCAGAAGCCACTGTAGGACTTGAGCGCGATGATGACGAGGCTCGTCGCCACGGCATGGTGCATCGACAGCCCGCCGAGCAGCACGAGGGCCGGGACGATCAGGAAGCCACCGCCGACCCCGACCAGGCCCGTAACGATGCCGACGACCAGCCCGTCGGTGGCGATCTTCCACGTGGCACGTTCGCGACGATCGGCACGCGCGAGGTCGAGAGGCCGCAGCATCAACCAGGATGCGATGATCATCACGAGGGCGAACAGCGCGAGTTGCATGGCGCCCGCGACGTAAGCCGCCAGCATGGCACCCAGGTAGGTGCCGATCATGCCGGGAATCCCGAACATCACGACGCTGCGCCACTGCACGAATCCGGCGCGCAGGAACTGCAGGCCCCCGGCCAGCGCAATACTGCCAACGATAAACAGCGAGCCGGCAATCGCGACTTTCTCGTCCTGTCCTACCTGGTAGACGAGCACGGGAACCGTCAGGATGGAGCCACCTGACCCGAGCAGGCCGAGGCTCAGGCCGATGGCGATGGCCCCGGGCACTGCCAGCATCAGGTCCATGGTCGCGTCGTCGCCGGGTCAGACCGTATCGAGCGGGATTTTCAGGTAACGCACGTTATTATCTTCGGGCGGCGGCAGGTGCCCGGCGCGGAGGTTGACCTGCAGCGAGGGCAGGATCAGTTTCGGCATGCCGAGCTTGGCATCGCGGCCTTCGCGCGTTGCCACGAATTCGTCTTTCGACACCTGCTCGTTGATGTGCACGTTATTCGCCCGCTGTTCGGCAACGCTCGTTTCCCAGGCAAATTCATCGCGCCCGGGCGCCTTGTAGTCGTGGCACATGAAGAGGCGCGTCTCGTCGGGCAGCGCCAGGATCTTCTGGATCGAGTCATAGAGCTCTGCCGCGCTCCCGCCCGGGAAGTCGCAGCGCGCAGTGCCGTAGTCGGGCATGAACAACGTGTCGCCGACGAACGCCGCATCGCCGATGACATAGGTCGAGCAGGCCGGCGTGTGCCCGGGCGTCGCAATAACGCGCGCTGTGAGTTCGCCGATGTCGAAGGTATCGCCCTCGGCAAAGCGGTGATCGAACTGGCTGCCGTCGGTCGCCAGGTCCTCGAGGTTGAAGATCGGCTTGAACGTCTCCTGGACCGTCGTTACATTGGCGCCGATCGCGGCCGTGCCGCCGAGTCTGTCCTTGATATAGGGCGCGGCGCTCAGGTGATCCGCATGCACGTGCGTCTCGAGTATCCAGGCGACATCCAGCCGGTTGTTCCGGACAAAAGTGACGACCGCGTCAGCCGAATCGGTCGACGTACGCCCCGCGGCCGGATCGTAGTCGAGCACGGAATCGATGATGGCCGCCTGCCGGGTGGCTGGATCGCTGACCACGTAGGTGATCGTGAAGGTCGCTGCGTCGTGAAACGCCTCTACGTCTGGTTTGAACATACGTATATTATAAATATCTAATATACTTTGGTCAATTGACGGCCACGAGCGCTTCGCGAATCTCGTCGATCTGCGGCCGCAGCTGCTCGGGCGCCTTGCCGAGGCAGTGCTTGTCGCGCGGACAATTCGAGCTGCGCTGGCAGATGATCGTCGCATCCCTGGCCGTGCCTTCGCTGATCCAGCCGATGTTGAGGATCTTGCCGATACTCTCGAGCTGTTTCCGGGCTTCGGTGGGGATCGGCGCCGACCCGCCGCCGCGGTTGCAACTCGCCTCGATCATGTCGATGGTCGCGGTCGGGTCTACGTTTTGCGCGCGCAGCGCCGGGGCGAGGTCGACGCCGGCACACAGCACGTGCGTGTTGCCGGCCGCGTCCTTGCTGCGAATCGACTCGCAGCAATAGAGTCGCTTGTCGTCGCCGGAGCGCAGCACCGAGATCTGGGCCGAGGGCTGCTTCGAGCGCGCGTTCAGCATGCGGAACACGGCCCAGTGCTGGCACGGGTCCGACACCAGGCGCATGTTGCCCCACGGCAGCGGGATGCCGTTGCCGCGGTACACCGCGCGCAGATGGCCGGGCGGATAGGCGTCGAAGTAATGCCAGTGCCGGTAGGGCGACACGCTCGACATGCGCCGCATGACGAGCGTGTTGGTCAGCTCTGCCTTGTCCCCGGCATTGATCGCGTAGGAGTTGCGGGCAAGGAATTGCCGGAACGGTGTTTTGGGTGCGAGCAGGGCGGCCGCAAAATAGCTGCACTCGAAGTCCCGCCAGGCAATAAGAATATCGCGGGCATCGACGTTGGAGGATTCGGGATCGTCGCGCCTTCCTGCCGTGCGTCCGCCAGACACCTGTGGCGAGCGTGCGCCGTCGCCATCGTGCAGCACCATGTGACCGATGTGCGTGGCGAGGTCGTACTTGAGCCGGGCCGGGTCGGACTCGAGGGCACGATTCAGGTAGACCTTGTTCGGGGCGTCGAAGAACGAACGGACAAGCATGTTGCGCGGTGTCTCGTCCACACCCTTGTCCGGGAACGCGGAATTGTCGAACCACTGAATTTCGAGACCGACATCGTTCGCGGCGGAGAACACATCGTCGACCCGCATCGGGAAATGCTTGTGGCCAACGCTCTCCGCTGCCCGCTCGATGTCCGGGAAACGGTTGTGGCTCTTCTCCTGGTGCGCCCGGATCAGCAGGTGCGCAAACTGGCGGCCGGTCGTTCCGGTCTGGGCAAGCAATTCCGGGATCGCCAGCTGCAGTAGTGATTCGGAGAACAGGAAACCGGGCTCGAGCGGCATGCCGCTGACCGGCGCTTCGGGCGCCGTGTCGATGGCTTCCTCGTCCAGCGACTCATCATAGAACCAGTTCGGATCTTTCTGGAAAATCTCGGCAATGATCTCGAGCAGCCGCTCCGATGGCGTCCGTTTGCCGTTCTCGATCATCGACAGGTAGGACACCGACGGCCCGGCCTCGGGGTCGATCTGAACGCACCGCACCGAGAGATCCTCGAGCGTCAGGTTGTTGCGCTTGCGCAGGGTCTTGATCTTGGTGCCCAGGAAGTGTGCCTTGCGTCTGAGGCCTTGCCGCGCTGTCATAATTCAGCACCCTCTGTAAAATTAACAATGTGAAATTTTATCTGTGAAATTTTATACTACCGGACGCTAGTATAGCTTGCAATCGCTACTTAGGGGAGTTGGATATGGACAAGCAGGAACAGATACGCAAGCTCGAAACTGAATGGAAGGAAAGTCCGCGCTGGAGCGGCATCGACCGCACCTACAGCGCCGAGGATGTCGTCAAGCTGCGCGGTTCGGTGCAGATCGAACACACGCTCGCGCGCCTCGGCGCCGAGAAATTCTGGCGGCTGGTTAACCAGGAAGACCCGCTGTGCGGCCTCGGCGCACTGACCGGCAACCAGGCTATCCAGGAAGTCCAGGCCGGCCTCAAGGCAATCTATTGTTCGGGCTGGCAGGTCGCCGGCGACGGCAACAGCGCGGGTGAAATGTACCCCGACCAGCGCCTCTACCCGGGCGATTCGGTGCCGAAGATGGTCGAGCGCATCAATAATGCGGTCATCCGCACCGACGAGATCCATGCGCCCCGCCCATTATTGCGGATGCCGAGGCCGGCTTCGGTGGCAACCTGAACGCCTTCGAGCTGATGAAGAATATGATTCGCGCCGGTGCCGCCGGTGTCCACTTCGAGGACCAGCTGTCTTCGGCCAAGAAGTGCGGCCATATGGGCGGCAAGGTTCTCGTGCCCACGCACGAAGCCGTGGCCAAGCTTAATGCGGCGCGCCTCGCTGCTGACGTCTGCGGCGTGCCGACGGTACTGATCGCGCGGACCGATGCCGATGCGGCCAACCTGATTACCTCCGATGCCGACGATCGCGACCATCCGTTCATCACGGGTGAACGCACCCCGGAAGGTTTTTACCGCACCAAGTCGGGTCTCGACCAGGCCATCGCGCGCGGGCTTTCCTACGCGCCGTATGCGGACCTGATCTGGTGTGAAACGTCGAAACCGGATCTCGAGCAGGCGAAGCGCTTTGCCGAGGCCATCCATGCCATCTATCCGGACCAGCTGCTGGCATACAACTGTTCGCCGTCGTTCAACTGGAAGGCAAACCTCGACGACGAGACCATGAAGACGTTCCGTGAGGAACTCGGCAAGATGGGCTACAAGTTCCAGTTCATCACGCTGGCCGGGTGGCATGCCCTCAATCTCAGCATGTTCGAGCTCGCCCGCGCCTACAAGCAGGAAGGCATGTTTGCCTACTCGCAGATGCAGCAGCGCGAGTTCGCGGATGAGAAATACGGCTTCCGGGCCGCCAAGCACCAGTCGTTCGTCGGTGCCGGCTATTTCGATGCCGTGCAGAACACGATCATGCACGGCCTGTCATCGACGACGGCGCTTGCCGGCAGTACCGAGGAAGAGCAGTTCGTCGCCTGAGCTATTGACACGGGCGACGCTGCCGGGAGGTAATGCCCTTGGGGCAAGCAATCCAGGACGAAGCCAGCGTGAACGAACAACCCGTGATCGGCTCCCTGTGCGCGGCGCCGGAGTTCGCACATTTCGTCGAGCACGAACTGCTGCCGGCGATCGGCATGAGCCCGGCCGATTTCTGGCTCGGGCTCGAGTCGATCGTCACGGACCTGACGCCGCTGAACCGGGCCCTGCTCGAAAAGCGGGCGGCGATGCAGCAGGCGATCGACGACTGGCACGATGCCAGGCGAGATGACGGCTGGCAGCATGATGAATACGTCGAGTTTCTGCAGAGTATCGGCTACCTCGTGCCCGGCGGTGAGCCGTTCAGCATCGGCTCGGAGAATGTCGACCGGGAGATAGCCGAAGTTGCGGGGCCGCAACTCGTCGTGCCGGTTTCCAATGCGCGGTTTGCGTTGAACGCGGCGAATGCCCGCTGGGGCAGTCTCTACGATGCCCTGTACGGAACGGACGCCATCCCGGAAGACAATGGCCAGGAGCGCGGCAGCCAATACAACTCCGTCAGGGGCGCGGCCGTGGTGCGGTACGCGACCGCGTTTCTCGACGCGATGATCCCGCTCGACGGCGTCAGCCACGCCGACGTCAACGCGTACGGCATCGACCACACCGATGACGGGCACGTGTTCCTCGGCTGCCGTGCCAATGACCGGCCCGCACGACTTCGTAACCCGGCCCAGTTCGCCGGCCACACGGAAGACGGTGCCCGTCGTACCTACCTGTTCCGCAATCATGGCCTGCACATCGAACTGCTGGTCGACCCCGACCATCCCATCGGCCAATCGGCGACGGCAAACGTTGCCGACGTGATCCTCGAATCTGCCGTCACGACCATCCAGGATTGCGAGGACTCGGTCGCCGCCGTCGATGCCGGGGACAAAGCGGCTGTCTACCGCAACTGGCTCGGGCTGATGCAGGGCGACCTCGAGATCACTTTCGACAAGGGCGGCAGGATGCTGACCCGCAAACTGGCAGCCGATCGCCGCTACGTCTCACCGCAGGGCGAGTCATTTTCATTGCCCGGGCGCAGCCTGATGCTGGTGCGCAACGTGGGCCACCTGATGACGACCGATGCCGTGCGCGACGCGGACGGCAACGAGGTGTTCGAGGGCATCCTCGACGCCGTTGTCACGACTGCCTGCGCACTGACCGACCGGCGGCGCGACGACATGCAGGCAAATAGTCGCACGGGCAGTATCTATATCGTCAAACCCAAGATGCACGGGCCGCACGAAGCTGCCTTCACGGATACGCTGTTCGCCCGGGTCGAGAGCATGTTCGGCCTCAAGCTGAATACGATCAAGGTTGGCGTCATGGATGAAGAACGGCGCACGACCGTCAATCTCGCCGAGTGTATCCGGGCCGTACGCGATCGCATCGTGTTCATCAACACGGGTTTTCTCGATCGCACGGGCGACGAGATTCATACGAGCATGCGGGCCGGGGCAGTACTCCGCAAGGAGGCCATCAAGGAACAGCCGTGGATTCTTGCGTACGAGGATCGCAACGTCGATGTCGGCATTGCGTGCGGATTACCCGGCAGGGCACAGATCGGCAAGGGCATGTGGCCGAAGCCCGACGAGATGCGACAGATGCTCGAGACAAAGCAGGCGCATCCCGAGGCAGGGGCAAATTGCGCATGGGTGCCGTCCCCGACGGCCGCCACGCTGCATGCGATGCACTACCATGCCGTCGACGTGCGCGCGCGGCAGGAAGCGCTCGCGAGTCGGGCGATGGCCAGCCTCGACGATATCCTGACGCCGCCGCTGGGCGATGCGAGTGGTCTGTCCACGGCCGAGATCCAGGCGGAGCTGGATAACAATGCGCAAGGCATACTGGGCTACGTCGTGCGCTGGATCGACCAGGGTGTCGGCTGTTCCAAGGTACCGGATATCAACGACGTCGGCCTGATGGAGGATCGCGCGACCCTGCGAATCTCGAGCCAGCATATGGCCAACTGGCTATTGCACGGTGTGGTTACGGAGAATCAGGTGCAGGAGACGTTCCGGCGCATGGCCGAAGTCGTCGACAGGCAGAACGAGGGTGATGCATCATACGAACGCATGAGTGACGACTTTGCCTCAAGCATCGCTTTCCAGGCCGCCTGTGCGTTGGTGTTCGAAGGCTGTGAGCAGCCGAACGGTTACACCGAACCCCTGTTGCACCGGTTCCGCCGGCAAAAGAAAGCGGAGCTGGCGGCGCGCTGAAGGCCCTGCGTGCGCCCCGGCGCGTTGTTCATTGCTGCTGCCCTGCTGTGCGGCCCGTCGCTGGCGGAAGAAGCCGTTACGGTAGCGGTCGCCAGCAACTTCAAAACGACGGCCGCACATATCGCCAGTCAATTCCGTCAGGAAACGGGCCTTGCCGTGCGCCTGAGCAGCGGTTCGACCGGCAAGCTGTATGCCCAGGTCGTCAATGGAGCGCCGTTCGACGTATTTCTCGCGGCCGATGCCGAGCGACCGCTGCTGCTCGAACGTGCAGGCCGTGCCGTTGCCGACTCGCGTTTTACGTACGCGATCGGCAGCCTCGTCCTCTACTCGAGCACGGTCGGGGACTGCCTCGCCGCATTGCATGACCCGGACGCCGGGTACGTGGCGATTGCCAACCCTGACACTGCGCCCTATGGTGCGGCCGCGCAGCAGTACCTCGCAAAGTCCGGGCTGCTCGACCAGGTAGCGCCGCGGCTCGTTTACGGCGAGAACATCGCGCAAACCTGGCAGTTCGCTTACACTGGCAACGCCGTCGTCGCGATCGTGGCGCGCGCGCAATTGCGGGCCGCCCCGGGTGCGCCCGCATGTTCGTCCGACGTGCCGGCCGGTGACCACGACCCGCTGGAACAGCAGGCGGTGCTGCTCGACGAACCCAACGAGGCCGCCGGGGCATTCCTTGCCTTCCTGCGTTCCGCGGTGGCACGCGAGATCATCGAGCGCGACGGCTACGAGGTGCCTGAGTGAGCCTGTACGGTCCATTGTGGTTGTCGGCCCAGCTCGCGGCGGTCACGACTGTCATCCTGATTCTTCTCGGCACGCCGCTCTCGTGGTGGCTGGCCAGGACCTCGACGAGGTGGAAGCCGTTGGTGCAGGCGATCGTCGACATGCCCATTGTGCTGCCGCCGACCGTGCTCGGTTTCTACCTGCTGATCCTGCTCGGGCCCCGGGGCGCGATCGGCAGCTGGTGGGTGAGCCTGACCGACAGCGCGCTGACCTTCTCCTTTGCGGGACTCGTCATTGCATCCTGCGTGTACAGCCTGCCGTTTGCGGTGCAGCCGATGCAAAATGCGTTCGAGGATTTGCCGGAGCGCGTCCTCGAGCGTGCCTGGACTCTCGGGGCCTCGAAGCTCGATGCGTTCTTCTCGGTGGCGGTTCCGTTGTCCATGCGGGGCTTTGTCAGCGCCGCGGTCCTGAGCTTCGCCCACACGCTCGGCGAGTTCGGCGTGGTCCTGATGGTGGGCGGCAACATCCCCGGGGAGACGCGTGTCGTTTCCATCGCGATCTATGATCACGTCGAGTCGCTCGACTACGCCGCGGCGCATCGCCTGTCACTGCTGTTGCTCGTATTTGCGTTTGCCGTTCTGTTCGCGATGTTCGCGCTCAACCAGCGCTGGAGCCGACGGTGATCCGCCTGCGCCACAAGGTGAACAAGGGCGACTTCGTGCTCGACATCGACACGGAGATACCGGACACCGGCATCACCGGGGTGTTTGGCGAGTCGGGCTCGGGCAAGACCACGCTGTTGCGCTGCATCGCCGGTCTCGAAGGCGGGGACGGCCCGCCCGTGCACCGACGTGACGTAGGGTACGTGTTCCAGCAACCGACGCTGTTTTCGCACCTCGACGTGCGCGGCAACCTCGACTACGGTGCCCGGCGCGCCCGCTCGCACCGGGTCGAGGGCACTCACGTCATCGACATGCTCGAACTCGGTACGCTGCTCGATCGTCGGGTCGAGACGTTGTCGGGCGGCGAAGCGCAGCGTGTCGCCATCGCGGCGGCGCTCATGCGCTCTCCCGATCTCGTTCTCATGGACGAGCCGCTCGCCTCGCTCGACCGACGGCGCAAGGACGAATTGCTGCCGTACTTCGATCGCCTGCACGACGAACTGTCGGTGCCGGTGGTCTACGTCAGCCACGACATCGAGGAAGTCAGTCGCCTGTGCGACCATCTCGTCGTGCTCGAGAAAGGCGCGGTGGTGGCCGACGGCAGCCTGTTCGACGTCTTGTCGCGGGTTGACGTCCCATTGCTTGCGGGCCGCAACGCCGGCGTCGTGCTGTGGGCTACACCCGTCGATCACGAATACGGGCTGACGAAGTTCGATTTCGGAGACGGTGATATCTGGGTCCCGGGCGAATTTCCGGCCGACAATGTGCCGATGCGTCTGAGAATTGCCGCGACCGATGTCAGCATCATGCGCGAACGTCCCGAGCAGACGACGATACTGAATGTGTTGCGCTCGACGGTGGAGGAAATTCACCGTGTCGATGCGGCCCGCGCGCTGGTCAGGCTTGTTGTCGGCAACCAGTCGTTGCTGGCCCAGGTAACGAACCGTTCTGTCGCAAGACTGCAACTCGGCGAGGGCGATCGCGTGTTTGCCCAGCTGAAGTCGGTGACCGTCAGGCACTAGGTGTAGCCTCTCGGCGCAGTGCTGGTAATTCCGGCCCACATAGTTCGTCGGGTTATCCATCATCGCGGTTCTGTGCACCGCGTCAAGTCATGGGTGAGTTCGAACCGGCACGATGACGACAGGTTTTGTGCGCACGGTGCACGGAGTAATGACTTCGCCGTTTTTCTACATCATTTTTTCGCTGCTGGTCAGCAGCGCCGTGCTGTCCGTAAGCTTTTTCATCGCCTGGAGAAACTTCGGCAGGAGACCGCACGCGCTGACCTGGGCCATTGCGTTCTTCATCGGAGCTTTGCAATGGGGTATCACGCTCAACGGGAAGGCGTTTTCCTCGCCACAGATTCACCTGCTGACCGAATACCTGTTTGCCGTGGCGCTCATTACGCTCGTGCTGCGCGGCCATTGCCAGCGCACAAAATGCAGCTGGCTGCCGCAGAATCTCTTTCCGCCCGCGGCCTTCACGTACGCTGTCGCGGCCTGGTTTATCCTGGTCGAACCGCACGCGGGTATCGCCAGAGGGATCATTCCCGCGTACGCCGGCCTAACGCTGCTTGTCTCGGCCCTCCTGATCGTTACCTATCGCGAACGGACCCGTTCCCCGGAACGGGCAGCGGCAATCGCCATTTCACTGTTCGGCCTGACGCAGCTCGCCGCCGCCTGGATCGGATTTTCCCAGGGCGCCGTTCGCGACGCTGCCATCATGGCAACGTTCATGCACTTCAGCTTCCTGACGCTGCCAACCGGTTACATGGCAATGTCGATCTTCGTGATCCTGATGATGGCGTCGGACATTTCCGAAAAGATGCGGGAAATCGCGGTCCATGACGATTTGACGGGCCTGCTTAATCGCCGCGGGTTCAACGAATACGGCGAGAAGGCGTATTCGCTGGCACGTCGGGCGGGCAGCAAGCTCTCCGTCATCATGGCCGATATCGATCGCTTCAAGTACATCAATGACAAGTTCGGGCACGCCGCCGGGGATGCCGCACTCGCACACTTCGCGCGGCTGTTCGCCGAAGAACGCCGCAAAGAAGACATCGTGGCGCGCGTCGGCGGAGAAGAATTTGCCGTGCTTCTGCCCGGTACCGGGCTGCGTGATGCGATGGCCATGGCCGACCAGCTCTGCAAGAAGATCGGGGCGAATCCGATGGACCTCACGAGCATCGGCTTGCCGATGACATCGAGCTTCGGGGTCGCCACGCTCTCGGAGCGGGACACCGAACTCGATGACGTCGTGCGACGTGCCGACCGGGCGCTGTATCGATCGAAACGAGCCGGGCGCAACCAGGTGGATCTCGAATCCTCGCAACTGATGCTCCGCTCCGACGGCACCCTGCAGCCCATCGATAGCACCTGAATGCGGTAATATCGCCGGCACACTCGTCAAGCAAACAAGGACTGACAATGCTGTTGAACGGCTTCCCGCGAGTGCCGCTCGCGCACCTGCCGACGCGCCTCGAATTTCTGCCACGACTGACCGAACAGCTCGGCGGCCCCGAAATCTGGGTCAAACGCGATGATTGCACGGGACTCGCGACCGGCGGCAACAAGACCCGCAAGCTCGAGTTCTCGATGGGTGAGGCGCAGGAGCAGGGTGCCGATACGATCATCACTGTCGGCGCCGTGCAGTCCAACCATGTGCGGCAAACGGCAGCTGCGGCCGCAAAGCTCGGCATGCGTTGCGAGGTCCTGCTCGAGCATCGCGTCGGCAAGCCCAGCGAGCTTTACCTGAATTCGGGCAATGTGCTGCTCGACAGGATTTTCGGTGCCAACCTGCGCGAGTACGACAAGGGCACGGACTTCGACGCGGTAATGGATGAGGTGGCCGGGGAGATCCGGGCCGGTGGAGGGACGCCGTACCTCATTCCGGGCGGCGCCTCGAATCCGGTCGGCGCGCTGGGCTACGTCGGCTGTGCCGAGGAATTACTGCAGCAGTGCGAAGCGCAGGATATCTCGTTCGATCACCTGGTGCTCGCCTCGGGCAGCGCCGGAACGCATGCCGGACTGACCGTCGGGCTGCGCGGCAGCGGCAGCACCTTGCCGGTGCTCGGTATCGGCGTCAGTGTCCCTCGCGAAGAACAGGAGGCGAAGGTCTACGATCTCGCGCGCGCAACCGCGGAGTACATCGGCAAGCCCGGCTGCGTGTCCCGCAACGACATTGTGGCCGACTGCGGCTACATCGGACCCGGTTACGGCGAGCCGACCGAGGGCATGAACGAGGCGGTGTTGACGCTGGCGCGGACCGAAGGCCTGTTGTTCGATCCCGTCTACAGTGGCAAGGCCCTCGCCGGCATGATCGACTATATCCGCAAAGGGCGGTTGGCGGCCGGTGAGAAGGTCGTTTTCCTGCACACGGGCGGCGTCGCCGGGTTGTTTGCTTACGCGGACATCCTGGAGCTGAAGTAAAAAGGGCCACTCCGTCGGGAGTGGCCCTGGACAGGTATCGCGGCAGGGGGCGTCCGCGAAATATTGCCCTGCGGAGCTGCCTAGAAACGGAACTCGACGGTGGCCGTGAAGGTCCTCGGCGGTCCGTAGAAGATGCTCGTATTGTCTTCGAGACCGAGCACCACGGCGCAACCGCCGGTGGTGCCGAAGCAGTAGCCGGCCGTCTTGAAGTCCTCGTCGCCGAGGTTCTTGCCGTGCAGGCCGACACGCCAGCGATCGTCGTCGGAGACCCACACGGCGCTCAGATTGTAGAGTGTGTAGGCATCCTGGTCGATGATCGGCGCGGGCGCCTCGAACTGCACGATCTCGCCGCGATAAGACAGGTTGCCATTGATGATCAATGAACCGTTGAAAAGGCCGGTTTTGTAGGTCAATACGCAATACGCCATGGACTCGGGCGTATTCTGAATGGCGCGCTCGTCCGACACGTCGACACCACCGACGACGAATTCCGTGTACTCGGCATCCAGCAGGCTGAACGACAACTGGGCGCTCAGGCTGTCAGTGATCAACAGGTCGCCCTCGAATTCGACGCCTTTTATCTCGGCCGCACCGGCATTCGTTACCGCTCCCACGAAGCCGTCGTTCACGCCGTCGCCGTCGGAGTCGACGCCGACCGAGCCGGGGATCTGCACGTCCTTGTAGTCACTGTAGAACAGCGCCACATTCGTCCGCGCACGTCCGTCCCAGAGCGTCGCCTTATACCCCAGTTCGAAGGAATCGAGCGTCTCCGGTTCAAAGCCTTTTTCTGCTTCCGGGGTTTCAAAGTTAGCGCCGCGCGGATCGAAACTGCCAGCCTTCCAGCCCTGGCTGTAGCCGGCATACAAGTTAGAACCGTCGTTCAGCCGATAGGCCAGGTTGATGCGCGGGCTGAAGTCATCGAAAGTACGCGTGGCCTCGTAGTCACTTTGCACGGCAATCTGGACCGCGGTGTCGTTGCCGAAGAACGGCGAGCCGCCCGCGCCCAGGTATTGAGCGCGAAAGATGTCGGCACGCCGTTCGTCTTCCGTATAGCGGCCACCGACGGCGACCGAGAGATTTTCGGTCAGCTCGTAGGTCAGGTCGGCAAACAGGGACCACGCCTTGGTATCGACCGTGCCGCCAGTGTAAGCCGTCAACTCGCTCCCAAACGCAACCCGCCCAAGCTGACCGAGCACGACGTCGAAGTCGTTTGCTGCCGAGGCGTCAAGGTAGTAGAACCCGGCCACACCTTGTATCCGGTCACCGGAGAACAACAGTTGGAACTCCTGGCTGGTCTGTTCGTTATCGTAAATAACGGGCGCGTCGAAGTCGTCGACCTCCAAACTGTCGAAATCGATGACTGACTCGGTATAGTCTTCGCGGCTGGCTGTTATCGAGCGCAGGGTCCACGAATCGTTCAAATGCCAGTCAACCGTCAGGCTGAGCCCTTCCGCTTCGACTTCCTGGTTGCCGTTGATGCCCGAGGTCGACACGTTCTGCGAAGCGCCGGCATAGGTATCGCGCAGATCGTCCGTAACCGGTGTGCCGGAGACTGGCGCCGGCGCTACCCGGTATCCGGCTACCGGGTTGGAGCCGTCCTCGGTCTTGTCGTAGGCGAACCGCATCAGGAAATTCTCGCTGGGCTCGAACTCGGCGCTGATGCGGTATGCGAGGATGTCCTTGTTGTAGTGCTCCTCACCGGTGGTCAGGTTTTCCCCGTAGCCGTCGCGATTCAGGCTCGCCAGCGTGGCGCCCACGCGAAAGGTGTCGGTCAACGGAGTCGACCCGGTGAGCACCAGGTCGGTCTGGCCGTATGTACCGATCGATCCCTTGATCCTGGCCGCAGGATCCTTGTCGAGACGCCTGGTTACATACTTGATGGCGCCGCCCACGGCATTGCGCCCATAGAGCGTTCCCTGGGGTCCGCGCAGCACCTCGATGCGCTCGACGTCATAGATGTCGAGCAGGGCGCCCTGCGGACGAGCGATGTAGACGTCATCGATGTACAGTGCGACACCCTGTTCGAAGCCTGCCAGCGGGTCCTGCTGGCCGATGCCGCGAATGAAGGCGGTCAGCGTGGAATTGGTCGCCCTCGATGGCTCGAGCGTAACGCTCGGCGTTGCCTGGGCGATCTCGGTGATGTCCGACGCACCCCGCAGCTCGAGCTCTTCGCTCGAAAAGGCCGTCACTGCCAGCGGCACGTCCTGCAATGCTTCTTCACGGCGCCGCGCCGTTACGGTGATTTCTTCGAGTGCAGCCTGCGACTGCGTGTCCTGAGCGATTGCTGCTCCCGGCATGGCCAGCATGCCGAGGGCTGTGATCAGCCCCGGAGCCAATTTGTAACTGGCCGGAATATATGAACTTTTCATGGTTCCCCCCTGATTGTGAGCCGGCGCCTGGGCGCCAATCCGTTCAACGAACGTTGAAGGGATGCTAATTCAACGCCCGTTGAAGTTCAACTGTCAGGGCGGCTACAGAGGGTGCGAAAGCCGGCAGCGAGAAAAACGTGCATGCGCTCGTTGATGGCCGCGATGTTGGTCGAACGACAGACGCCGCCCGAGAGATTGTCGATGCGGCCGGTCTCGGCGAAGGTCAGCGTCAGGGCGCCGGAGAGGAAATGGTAGCTCCAGTAGAGGTCGGCCGGATCGCTGCCGGGCAACGCCTTGTTCAGCGCTTCGATGAACCGCGAAACGAGCGGGTCGAAGTAGCGCGACATGAGTGCGCCGCCGCGATCCGGCGAGTTGTTGATCTGCGCGATGAGTTGATAGTAGTAGCTCCACTTTTCGTGGTCGTCGACGAGCAGTTGCAGCAGCGGGCGCGTAAAGGCCCCGATGATTTCCTCGACCGTCGGTTCGTCATCGACATGGCGCCCCACGACTTCTTCGAGCGCCTCGAGACGAATCTCGTTAAGAAACTCGACGCGCCGGAGCATGACCTGGTCGAACAGATCCTGCTTCGATTTGAAATGGTAATAGGCGAGGGAGACGTCGGCGTCCGCCTTGCGCATGATCTGTCGCACCGATACGCCTTCGAATCCGCGCTGGGCAAACAATTCTTCGGCGGCGTCGAGGATGCGCTCGCGTGTGGGTTTGTCTTGCGACTCTTGCGACATCGCGACACGCTAACCGACCGCCATTTGAATTTCAACAGTCGTTCAACTAGTATTCAACGCTCGTTGAAATACTGCATCGGGGGAGCAGACATGGCGTGGTTCTCGCCGCAACCGCTGATAATACCGGACATCCTGACGGCCAACGCCGAATACCTCGGCAACAAGCCGGCCGTCATCATCGACGACGAAGAGACGAGCTGGGCCGACTACGGCGCGGGCACGGCGCGTTTCGGCAATGCGCTGCTCGACAGCGGCCTCGAGAAAGGTGACCGCGTCGTCATCCTGATGAAAAACAGCTACGAGATGGCGGAAGCCATGTTCGGCGTGATTCGTGCCGGTCTCGTCGCGGTGCCGCTCAACGTGTCGATTACCGACGCGGCCGTTGCCGGGATGATCGGAAACTCGGCGGCGCGAGCCGTGGTCGCCTCGGGCGAGCACGTGCACCGGGTCGAGTCGTTGCGCGCCGAACTGGATTCCGATACCACATCCCGGCTGATCTCCGCGGACGTCGAGCTCGAGGGCTGGATCGACTACCGCTCGATGCGGGATGCCGCGTCACCGGTCGTGCCCGATGTGAAGATCGGACCGCGCGACGAGTGCAACATTATCTACAGCTCGGGAACGACCGGCCTGCCGAAGGGCATCGTGCACGACCACGCCGGTCGGGAGGCGTGGGGCAGCGACATGGCCGTGGCACTGCGTTACCACTCCGGTGCGCGCACCCTCTGCAATCTCGGCCTGTTCTCGAACATCACCTGGGTGTGTGTTCTAGCGACGTTCTTTGCCGGCGGCACGATCGTCGTCTCGCGGCGTTTCGATCCCGAAGATTGCCTGGCGACGATCGAAAAGCACCGGGTCACGCATACCGGCATGGTGCCGCTGCAGTACCAGAAGCTCTACGAGTGCCCGGAACGGGAGCGCTACGACATTTCCAGCCTCTACTCGAGCATGTGCTGCGGCTCGCCGTTGCCCTTGTGGCTGAAGAAGAAACTCGCGGTGGAATGGCCGGGCCAGTTCATCGAGCTGTACGGCCTGACCGAGGGACTCGTGACGATCCTGTCGCCCGAGGACCTGCTGCGCAAATCCGCCTCGGTGGGCCTGCCATGCCCCGGGCAGAAGCTCGGCATACTCGGTGATGACGACAAACTCGTGCCCGTGGGCGAAGCCGGCGAGATCGTCGGCGAGTGTCGTTTCCTGATGGCCGGTTACCACGAGAACGACGCGGCCAGCGAGGAAGCGACCTGGGTTCACCCGAGCGGCGCCCGCTGGTTACGCACCGGGGATATCGGCAAGCTCGACGACGACGGGTTTCTCTACCTCGTCGATCGCAAGAAAGACATGATCCTCTCGGGCGGGCAGAATATCTACCCGGCCGACATCGAGGCCGTGATGGTCGACCATGACGCCGTCAGCGAGGTCGCGGTGATCGGTGTGCCGAGCGAGAAATGGGGCGAAACCCCGTTTGCCGTGGTCGTCCTCCGCGAGGACACTGATCTCGGGGAACTGGTCGGCTGGACCAACGCACGCGTCGGCAAGCAGCAGCGCATTGCCGGCGCCGTCGCCATCGACGAGTTACCGCGCAACCCGAACGGGAAGGTGCTCAAACGCGAATTGCGCGACCAGTTCGCAGACATCAGGCAACAGGGCGAGACGACATGAAAGATCCAGGACATGGCAAGACGTTTACGAGCGCGGACGGTCTCGAACTCTTCTATCGCGACTTTGGGCCGGAGGACGAAGGCACGCCCGTCATCTGCCTGCCGGGCCTGACGCGCAACAGCCGCGATTTCCTCGAGATTGCGGAGTACATCGGCGAGCGCCGCCGCGTGCTGCTGCCGGACCTGCGTGGCAGGGGCAACTCGGCTTACGATCCCGAATGGCGCAACTATCACCCGGCAACGTACATCAACGATACCTGGACCCTGCTCGACAGCCTCGGGATCGAACGCGTCATCATCATCGGCACGTCGCTCGGCGGTCTTTGTGCGATGGGCATGGCGGCGATGCAGGCGAACCGCCTGGCTGCGGTGGTTATCAACGACATCGGTCCCGAGATCAACCCGGCAGGGATTGCGCGCATACAGTCCTATGTCGGTCAGCAGGAAATCCCCGGGACCTGGGAGGAGGCCATCGAGCAGACCCGCGCCAACTACGGTGAGTTCCTCCCGGGGCTCTCCCACAAGGACTGGGAGGACATGGTGTGGAAAGGCTATCGCGAGGGCGATGCTGGCCAGCCGATCCCCGATTACGACCCGAACATCGCGCGGGCGCTCGCAGAAGTCGGGGCCCAGGCCGGCGATCCATGGATGTATTTCGACGCCCTCGGCCCGGTGCGCACGACCCTGCTGTGGGGTGTGTTGTCGGATATCCTGACGCAAGACATCGTCGACAAGATGGCGGCACGCAAGCCCGATCTCGATGTCGTCCGGGTCGAGAACCGCGGTCATGTGCCGCTGCTCGACGAGCCGGAATGCCTTGCCGCGGTCGATACGCTGCTCGCGGAGGTGACATGATGCGTTCCGTCATCCTGCTTGCAGTAGGTGCGTTCCTTGCCGCCTGCGGCGGCGAAGAGCCGGCTCAGCCGGTTTCCGCACCGTCTTTCAATGTGGACGCGGCCCGCGTTTCCGTATCCGGCGTCTCGTCGGGCGCCATGATGGCGACCCAGTTTCACGTCGCGCATTCCTCACTGGTCGGCGGTGCGGCGCTGCTCGCCGGCGGGCCGTATTACTGCGCCTCGGGAGAACTCGCACGGGGCCTCGGCGTCTGTGTCAAGGGCGGCGATCCCGGGCTCGATGCGCTGCTGGCGTATACGCGCACCGCGGCCGCGGACGGCCGCATCGACGATCCCGCCAACCTGCAGGATGATCCCGTCTGGCTGTTCCATGGCAGCAAGGACGCCGCCGTGCATCTCGATTCCACGCATGGGGCGCGCGATTTCTACTCTGCCGTCGGCAGCCGCATCGCGGCGGTCGTCGAGGATGTTCCCGCGACACACGGTTTCCCGACGGTCGACACCGGGGTCGCCTGCGATGCGCTCGAGCCGCCATACCTGAATGCCTGTGATTACGACGCTGCGGGCGAACTGCTCACGGCGCTGCACGGCGACCTCGCGGCGCGTGACGAGCCGGCGGGCGCGTTCGTGGAGATACCGCAACCGGGCGCGGCCGACGCCACGATGCTGCCCAATGCCGTAGCCTATATCCCCGAAGCGTGCGCGAACGGTGAGGCCTGCGGAGTACATGTTGCATTCCATGGCTGCCAGCAATCGACGGCCTTGATAGGCGACGCGTTCGTCAAGGGTGCCGGCTACAACGAATGGGCCGAGGGCAACCGCCTGATCGTCCTGTACCCGCAGGTGGACAGCAGCAAGGTCATGCCGTTGAATCCGCTCGGTTGCTGGGACTGGTGGGGTTATACCGACGAGAACTATGCAACAAAAGGCGGAGCGCAGATCGCGGTGGTGAAGGCAACGCTGGATTCGCTGGCAGGCAAGACGCTTTGACGTTCGCCTGGGCGCTGTTCATCGTCTACCTCGTCGGGACGGCCTGGCTCGGTTACCGGGGCTTTCGCAAGACCAGCGGGTTCAGCAGTTTCGCGATCGGCGACCGCGCCATGAATCCGTTTGTCGTCGGCGTCACGCTCGCCGCGAGCGTATCGTCGGCGTCGACGTTCATCATCAACCCGGGCTTCGTCTACGTCGACGGTTGGGCGGCATTCTTCCACATGACCGTCGGCGTAGGCATCGGGTTCATGACGATGCTCGTGTTGCTGTCGTTTCGCTTCCGTCGCATCGGAGCCGATTCGAGCGCGCTCACGATTCCCGACTGGATCGGCAAGCGCTACGAGTCACCGGGGTTTGCATTGTATTTCTCGGTGCTGAACCTGTTGTCGTTTGCGTTCGTCGTGCTGCTGGTCGGCGGCATCTCGATCGTTATGCAGTCACTACTCGGGGTCTCCAACACCGTTGCACTGACGATTACGCTGGTCTTCGTCACCGGGTACGTCTTCATCGGCGGTACCTACGCACACGTGCTGACGAACATGCTGCAGGGCAGCCTGATGATTATCGTGACCCTGCTCGTGCTCGGCTCGTGCATCTGGCTGTCACTGCGCGAACCCGGCTCGCTCGTCGAAGCGTTGCGCGCGGCAGATCCCAACCTCGTCGCGGCGGTCAATGCAGAGGGCAGCCTGTTCAACGACGTGTTTTCGATCTATGTCGCGGGCTTCGTCGTCGGGGCGATCGTCGTCTGCCAGCCGCACATCCTGACCAAGGCCCTCTACGTCAAGGACGATCGCGACGTGAAACGCTATCTGGTCGTGTTCGCCGCCATATTCGGGCTGTTCCAGCTTCTCGGGTCGGTCGGATTCTTTGCCCATCTCGCAGTACCGCCTGAAGCGCTCGTCGATACGGCCACGGGCGAGTTTCGCCAGGACCTCGTGATGACGAAGTACCTGGCAACGATGTTCCCCGACTGGGTCTTTACACTGGTCGGCATCGTGTTGCTGGCGGCGGCCATGTCGACACTCGACGGCCTGCTTGTTTCCATGTCGACGATCACGGCCAACGATCTCGTGCTCAACCTGGCCGAGCGGCGCGTCCACCACGACCAAGAGCAGCAAATGGCGTTTGCCCTCAAGGTCAGCCACATCGTGCTCGTCGTCATCGCCGTCGCCGCGTTCCTTATCAACCTGCAGCCGCCGAAGCTGCTCGGCATCTTCGGTCAGACGGGAGTCTATGGATTGACGGCCGCGACAGCGCCACCGTTGTTGCTCGGTGTATTGTTCCGGCGCGTCCCGGTCGGGCTGGTATGGTGCGGGTCCGCCGCCGCGCTGGTGATTCACTTCGTGCTGTTTTTCAAAGGCGCCGCAATCTTCCCGGGTGCGACCCTGACATTCGCCAACCCTGGCGTCACCGTGTCGCTCGCGACGCTCGTTGTCTTACCGATATTGCTGGTCGCCGCCGCAGTTCTTCAGTCGAGGCGTTGAAGTGAATCGGGCAAAGGCGCGTTGATAACGGACGCTGAAACTACCGCTCTGCCACTAAAACCGGCCCTTCGAGCGGCAGCTTTCCGAAAAAGCAGCGATTCGGCACTCAGCGCCCGTTACGCGGCCTGATCAAACAGGTCCTGCAGCGCGCGGGATTGCGCCGCCGCTAGAATCGATAGCCGACACTCAGGCTGTATACAAACGGGTTGATTTCGACGCGTCCGGGAACCGAGAACGTGACTACGTCACCGTCGAGATCGGCCGTTATATCGAGTTGGGGCTCGATCTGGATGTAACGCGCATCAATGTTGACGAGCCACTTTTGTCCAAATACCCAGTCCGCCCCGACTTGCAGGGCAATACCCGAAGAATCTTTGAGTTCGATGCCGACTATCGCCAGGTCCGCCGCATTCGAGGTCAGGTCTTCGCTAAAGAATATCGTGTAATTTACCCCGAAGCCGACGTAAGGCTGGAAGGCCGCTTCGGGCGCGAAATGATATTGCAACGATACGGTTGGCGGAAGATGTTGAACGGATCCGACAGGAATCGAGACCCTTGAACCGTCAACTGTCCCCGTAATATCAAGATCGTGCTCGAATGGCGCCGAGGCCAGGATGTCGATTCCCCAGTGCTCATAAAGCATGTATGTCGCACTCAGCACAAGGCTCGCAGCGTCATCCACCTGGAGGTATGTGTTGTTTACGACAGTGCCGTCCTCCAATTCCGATGTTTCAAGGAACAGGTTGTTGCTGTCCGGCGATACGGCTCCACCGCCCGCCCTGACAATCCACGTGCCGGCCTCGTGCGCTGGAGCAGGCATAGCAATCATTGACCCGGCCAGCAAAGCCAGGGCCAAGTATAATTTTCGTGTCATGATTCGCCCCTTGATTTATGGGTCGTTGGTCTTGGCAGCGTTGTAGATAAACCAAGCTGCGCAAGTAGTTGATCACGGCATTTTCGGAGTCAAAATACGGAGATTGAGCAGCATCCTGCGGAGAACACGTATGGGCGAGCGTAATCTCGCGACAGCAACGTGCTGTGCGAAGGTTGCGAAGTTCATGCAAACCCGGCCGTTTCCGTCGCCCTAAAGCAAAAGAAGATCTGAAAAGCTCAGGACCACGGTATTGTTGTTTATGTCGACGATCTTCATGACCTGGTCGGGGCATCTCTCGTCGAACACCGGATTGGGTCCAAAACCGCTCGATTCCGGCGTCAGTCATTCGACGTGCTCGTGCATTCGCCAAAAAGACCGCATCGGGTTGTGCCGCAAGACGAGCTTCTCGATGCCGGGAGGTACCAAGGCCGTAACTGACGGTATGTAAATGCACGGTCCGATGGATTTTCGGTTCCCTACAGGACATCGTGAGCGAAAGCTCATTCATACGGCCGCACGGCGTGGCTACATCCTCGAAACGCCGGTTGCAAAAGAGGCTGTTGCAGCGGACGATAAAGTGTCGATTCTCGTAGGTCCGCCAAGCGACCAGAGCGCCGATGTCAACGGCGAGTATGTTGCGGATGGCCTCACAGAAGTATTCATCACGGAGCTCTCCAAAGTCCGATCATCCCGTGTAAACGTGCTGAATCGCGGTGCTGAAAAGGGCTAGACTCTGCACCGGTGGGACTCCGGAGAAGCAACTTCTGCTGCGCCGGCCCGGACCGGGGGAAACGCCATGAAACCGCAGATTCGATCGATCACCGGCGCCGTTCTGATGCTCGCCCTCATCCCGATTTTTGCGGGATTGCTGGCCTGCATACCGGTGCCGATCGGCGATCCGGAACGTAGCAGCATCGATCCTGACATCAACGGCGTCTGGACCGCGAGCCTTGACGGTGAGGGGGCTGCGCTGTACCTGTTTCGGCCCTATGATGAGCGGACCTGGCTTCTGATCGGAACAATGCTCGAAGAGGGTGCCGATTATGTGGGCGAATTCCCGGACATAGAGACACACGAAGACGCGATCCGGGCGCTCGCCGACCAGCCAATCGGTGGGGCAGGCATTACCGCGGCAACGGCGATCGTCTACAAGGTCTGGCGCACCCGGTTGGGCGGTTCGTGGTTCATGACCTGGGAGCCAGTCGGTGGCATAAACGACGATGGCTCATTCACGACGGACTTCTGGTTGGTGTTCAGGCTCGAGAAATCCGGCGATAAAGAATTCAGGTTACGTATGGTCAATGCCGAACACGAGACCTTCGATGACATTGTCGATCCGGATGAGTACGAGGGCGACGACTACGTGAAGGACATGCGGCGAACCTGGGAGCGGGCATTGCAACGGGCTATCGACGATCCTGAGCTCTATGCGGATGACGAAGGGGTCTGGGTCTTCCGCCGAGTTCCGCCTGACCTGACCGGCGAAGCCGCCGAGTTGTTCCAGGAAGTCATCGAGTTCGACTAGGCACCGCGGTGTACTCGCATTTCTCGTCGACCGGCTGGATGACGCCTTTCGGCCTCATGTTTATCGCCGCGATACTGACGGCCTGGTTCCTCGCGCGCCGCAATGCGGCTGCGAGAGGGGTCGACCCCTCGCACGTCGACCTCGTATTGCCACTTACGGTTATCGTCGGCGTCATCGGTGGCGTGGCCGTCGCCTCGCTCATGCCGTCGGATTACCTGCTCGCAGGCGAAGCCATGAACCACGGCCTGCGAATTCGCCTGTTCGGCATGCTCGGCACCGGGGCGCTCGGTGTGTTCGTCTACAGTCGTCTTGCGGGTCTCTCGTTTCGCCAACTGCTCGACATCTTCGCGTTGCCGACACTGGCAGGTCTCGCGATACACCGGATCGGCTGCCATTTCGCCGGCTGCTGCTGGGGCGACATCGTTCGTGGTCCCGACGCCGGGGCGCTGGCAACGCAGGTGCAGACGACGTCGCTGCTGCAGGGTATCGTTGACGGTATCCGGTACCCGGCGGGCAGCCTGCCCTACGAGCAGCATGTCGCGCTGGGGCTCATCGAGCCGGGAGCTGTCGCATCGCTGCCGGTCTACCCGGTGCAGCTGTTCGAGGTCGCCGGGTTGCTGATCCTGATCCTGCTGCTATCGCGCGTGGCCCGGCGTGACGTTGCGAGCGGCACACTCGCGGTGCTGACCATCGTCGGCTATGCGGCTATGCGTTTCCTCATCGGCTACTGGCGTGCTGACGGCAGCATCGTTCTTGGCAACCTGACGATAACGCAGCTGCAGTGCCTCGTGCTGGTGTCGAGCATACTGTTGTTACCGCGTTTGCGGCGCAGCGTCGTATCATAGGGGGCATGCCCCCCGTCATTGCTGTCAAAAATCTGCGCAAGGTCTACGCCGGTGGTTTCGAGGCCCTGAAGGGGGTCGATCTCGAAATCCGTCGCGGCGAAATTTTCGGGCTGCTCGGGCCGAATGGCGCCGGCAAGACCACGCTGATCAATATCGTGTGCGGCATCGTCAACCCGACCGGGGGCGAAGTGCGCGTCGCGGGCCACGACATCGTGACCGAGTTCCGCAAGACCCGCGCGGTGATCGGCCTGGTACCCCAGGAACTGCCGACGGAGGCCTTCGAGACGGTTGCCAATACGCTGCGCTTCAGCCGGGGCCTGTTCGGCAAACCGCCGAACGAGGCACATATCGAACAGGTACTGAAGTCGCTGTCCCTCTGGGACAAGCGCGATGCGATGGTCATGACGCTGTCCGGCGGCATGAAGCGCCGTGTACTGATCGCCAAGGCGCTGGCGCACGAGCCCGAGATCCTGTTTCTCGACGAGCCGACGGCCGGCGTCGACGTCGAGTTGCGGCAGGACATGTGGAACGTCGTCAGCATGCTCAGGGAGCAGGGCGTGACAGTCATCCTGACGACACATTACATCGAGGAGGCGGAACAGCTGGCCGACCGGGTCGGCGTCATCAACCACGGCGAGGTGATCATCGTCGAGGAAAAGGCCAAGTTGATGCGTGACCTGGGCAAGAAGCAGCTTACCCTGCATCTCTACGACCGGCTCGACGAGATTCCGCCCGCGCTCGCCGACTTCGCGCTCGAGCTCGGCGAAGACGCGCGCGAGCTCGTTTATCACTACGATACCAGGGGTGAGCACACGGGCATCACCGATCTGATCAACAGCCTGCGCGATGCGGGCATCCGCTTCAACGACCTGCAGACGAAGCAGAGCTCGCTGCAGGAAATCTTCGTCGACCTCGTGAACCGGCAGGCATGAACTTCCAGGCGGTCAAGGCGATCTACCGGTACGAAATGGCGCGCATGTTCCGCACCGTCGTGCAAAGTATCGTCGCGCCGGTGTTGTCGACGTCGCTGTATTTCGTCATCTTCGGCTCGGCGATCGGGTCGCGGATCACCGAGATCGACGGCGTAAGCTACGGGTCCTTCATCGTCCCGGGCCTGATCATGCTGTCGATCATGACCGAGAGCATCTCGAACTCGTCGTTCGCGATCTACTTTCCGAAATTCACGGGCACCATATTCGAGTTGTTGTCGGCGCCCGTGTCCTACGTCGAGGTCGTGCTCGGCTACGTCGGCGCAGCTTGGTTTATCTG
>JARRMH010000004.1:0-20225 GCA_037386205.1 Woeseiaceae bacterium
TTTATTCTGATGAACAAGGCGGAATCCGAGAGCACCCGAAGCGACATCCTCGATCCACTTCATTTAAGCGGGATGTCATCTGAATGGACACGGTTGTGGTTCATTCCTTATAGTCCCACTCCCGATCCCAACACCCTTTCAAAAACGCCTGACTTTAAATCGTTCAAACGATCTTTTATGACGACCCTGTCCAAAGAAAACGCAAGCGAAATCAGGCAAGAACGCCGTCGGCTGCAGGCCGACCAGTTAAAAAAGGATCTTTCCCATCTGTTTCGTCTTGTGGATGCAGAGAAAAAGGCGGCGGAAAAATGGCTTTCCCAGCTCGAGGCCCTGTGCGACGCAGGAGGTATCGGAATTGCAGCCGAAGAACTCACCGAACGTCTGCCCAACTGGCGCCGGGCCGCTACCGCGTTGTTCGACAAGGGATTGATCGAACGTCTCGAGGTGCGCGCCACCGATTTCGACGAGTCGCCGCCGCCCGGGGTGCCGGGACCCGAACTGAATCCCGAGCAGCAGGCGGCCGTCGATCGGCTCCGTTCCGAGGAGCGCTTTGCAGCTGTTCTTGTCGAGGGGGTAACGGGCAGCGGCAAGACCGAGGTCTACCTGCGCCGGATGCAGGACGTGATCGACTCCGGGCGCCAGGTCCTCGTGCTCGTGCCCGAGATCGGGCTGACGCCGCAGCTCGTCGCGCGCCTGCGCAAGCGCCTCGGCATCGAGCCCGCCCTGTTGCATTCGGGGCTGACCGACAGCCAGCGAATGGCGGCATGGCGTGCGGCCCGCTCCGGCGCCGCCCGCCTCGTCGTCGGCACCCGCTCCGCAATTTTCACGCCACTCGCGAACCCGGGCCTGATCATCGTGGACGAGGAGCACGACCCGTCCTTCAAGCAGCAGGAGGGCCTGCGCTACTCGGCCCGCGATCTTGCTATCGTCCGCGGCAAGCAACTCGACGTGCCGGTCGTGCTCGGGTCGGCGACACCGACACTCGAGCTGCTGCACCACTGCAACACGGGCCGCTATGCTCACCTCGTGTTGCCGCACCGCGCCGGGGGGGCGAAACCGCCCCGGGTGCACCTGATCGACACCGTCCGTTCACCCGCCACGGACGGACTCAGCGAACCGCTGGTCGAGGCCATCCGCCGGCACCTCGATGCCGGCGGGCAGGTCCTCATGTTCCTCAACCGGCGCGGCTTCGCGCCGACCCTGATCTGTTCGGCATGCGGTCACGTCGCCGGCTGCGACCGTTGCGACGCCCGCCTGACCGTGCACGCCGGCGAGCGGCAACTGCGCTGCCACCATTGCGGACACGTTCGCCCCCTCGACGAGCGCTGCAGCGAATGCGGCGAAGCGGTCAGGCCGCTGGGCGAGGGTACCGAGCGCCTCGAGGATGCCCTGCGCCGCCGCTTCGCAGGGCGGCAAATCACGCGCATCGACAGCGACAGCACGCAGCGCAAGGGCGCGATGGCCGACGCGCTCGAGCAGGCGCGACAAGGCGAAGCCGATATTCTCGTCGGTACGCAGATGCTGTCGAAGGGCCACCATTTTCCCCAGCTCACGCTGGTCGGCATTATCAACGCCGACCAGGGATTGTTCGGCACCGACTTCCGCAGTACCGAGCGCATGGCCCAGTCGATCGTCCAGGTGGCGGGACGCTGCGGGCGAGCCGACCGCGCGGGCGAAGTGTTCATCCAGACGGCTTACCCGGACAACGGCTTCTGGTCGCAGCTCATCGACGGCGGTTACCCACAGGTGGCCGCCGACGCGCTGGCGGAGCGGGAAGCGACCCGCTGGCCGCCGTTCTCGAGGCTCGCGCTGGTCCGGGCCGCGGCCCACCGGCACGGCGATGCGCTCGGGTTTCTCGAACGTGCGCGCGGCATCGCCGCGCAGGCAGGCGACGATTCCCTGCGCATTCTCGGGCCTGTCGATGCGCCGATGGCACGCAGGGCCGGCCGTTACCGGGTGCAGCTGTTGCTGCAGTCGGCGAATCGCAGTGCGCTGCACGCGGTTCTGCGCGCATTGCGGCCGGCCCTGGAGCAGGATCGCGGCGCGCGACGGGTCCGCTGGTCCATCGACGTGGACCCCATCGAATTGTTCTGATTCAATTGCGCGCCATGAAACGCATCGTCGCCGACATTCTGACCAGCGCCCTCGACCAGCTTGGCGAACTCGCCGAGGCGGCGAGCGAACTTGCGATCGAAAGCACCATCGAGCGCACCCGCGATCCGCAACATGGCGAGTTCGCGAGCAATATCGCCATGCGGCTGGCAAAGCCGGCCCGCAAGAACCCGCGTGAAATAGCGACGCAGATTGTCGCGGCGATAGGCGATAACGACGCTGTCAGTAAGGTCGACATCGCCGGTCCCGGATTCATCAACTTCTACCTTAGTCCCGGCGCGTTCCATGCCGAGCTCGAGTCCATAATCGAGCTGGGTGACACCTACGGCCGGCAGGCGCCGCGCGAGGCCCCGAAGATTCATCTCGAGTTCGTCTCGGCGAATCCGACCGGGCCGCTCCATGTCGGCCATGGCCGCGGTGCGTCATACGGCGCCACGGTCGGCAACCTGCTCGAGGCCGCCGGCTATAGCGTGCACCGCGAGTACTACGTCAACGATGCCGGCCGCCAGATGGACATACTCGGCGCCAGTGTCTGGCTGCGCTGGCTCGAGGCACGGGGGGTCGAGGTACCGTTTCCGCAAGGCGGCTACCGGGGTGACTACATTCGCGACATCGCCATCGAGATCGACACCAGCGGCATGGAGCCGCCAGACGCCGCGGCGGTGACGGCTGGACTCCCGGAGAACACCGAGGAGAATGCCGACGCCTACGTCGATGCGCTCGTCGTCCGCTGCAAGGAGTTGCACGGCGAAGACGGTTTCGACCGGATTCGACAGCAGGCTCTCGAGTCGATTCGCGATGAGATCCGCGACGACCTGGCAGAATTCGGCGTCCTCTACGACGAGTGGTTCTCCGAGCAAAGTCTTACGAAATCCAACCGGGTCGATGATGCGCTGGCCGTACTCGAAGAACGCGGCATGCTGTACAAGAAGGACGGTGCCACCTGGTTCCCGTCAACGGAGTTCGGTGACGACAAGGATCGCGTCGTCGTGCGCGACAACGGCGTGAAGACCTACTTTGCTTCCGACATTGCCTATCACTTCGACAAGCGTGAACGCGGCTACGACCACCTGATCGACGTTCTCGGTGCCGACCACCACGGCTACGTGACCCGCGTGCGTGGAGGCCTCGAGGCGATGGGTTACGAAGCGGACGACCTGGAAGTCCAGTTCATACAATTCGTGACGCTTTATCGCAGCGGCGAGCGCGTGCAGATGGGAACGCGCAGCGGCCAGTTCGACACCTTGCGCCAGTTGCGAGAGGAGGTCGGTAATGATGCCGCGCGTTTTTATTACGTGATGCGCTCCAACGACCAGCATCTCGACTTCGATCTCGACGTGGCGAAATCGCAGTCGAACGACAACCCCGTCTATTACATCCAGTACGCCCATGCGCGCGTCGCCAGCGTCTTCCGGCAACTGGCCGAGAAGTCCCTTGACTGGAACCCGTCGGCCGGTCGCTCCAACCTCGGTCTGCTCATCGAGTCGCAGGAGAAGGCGCTGATGACCATGCTGAGCCGCTACCCCGAGGTCCTCGAACTTGCAGCGAACAATCGGGCCCCGCAGCACATGGTCCATTACCTGCGCGACCTGGCGAACGATTTTCACACCTACTACAACGCGCATGCGTTCATCGTCGACGATGCGAATCTGCGCGATGCCCGCCTGTACCTGGTCAGCGCAACACAGATAGTGATCGCCAATGGCCTCGCCATCCTGGGCGTGTCGGCGCCGGAGAAGATGTAATGGCGAAACGCCGCCGCGCTGCCGCCAGCGATGCCGGCTTCTCACCGCTCGCCGCGATGCTGTTCGGGCTGGCCATCGGCCTGTCGGTCGCCTTTGCCGTCTATATGAAAGACCGCCGCCCGGAGCCGCCCGCGGCCCGGCCGGAGCCCGCCAGTCTCAAGAGCGCGATCGACGACAACGGGGAGTTCGGGACTGAAGCCCCTCCCGCGGACGTCCGTTCAGCAGACTCTGCCGCCGCAAAGAGCGATGCCGAGGAAGACAAGGCAGTGCAGCGCTTCACCTTCTACGACATCCTGCCGAACTTCGAGATGGTGACGCCCGAAGAGGAGCCGGTCGCGGCGTCGAGTAGCGTGCCCAGCGCGATCGTCGAACCGGGCCTCTACGTCCTGCAGGCGGGATCGTTCTCGACTCACGAGGACGCCGATCGCCGGCGTGCGGAACTCGCGCTCCACGGCATCGAATCGCATATACAGCGCGTCAAGGTCAACGATCGCAACTACCACCGCGTGTACATCGGCCCGACCGAGGACCTCGACGAATTGAATCTGCTGCGCAGCCGCCTGCGCGCCGCACAGATCGACGTCCTGCGCATCCGCCTCGGCGACTGATGATCAGTCGTCGGCGGCCACCGATTTGAAGTCGATCCCGAGCGAGCGCAGCTTCCGGTAGAGGTGCGTCCGTTCCATGCCAACGCGCGTTGCCAGTTGCCCGACCTTGCCGCCGCACAGCACCAGCTGCTTCTCGAGGTAAGCGCGCTCAAAATGCTCGCGCGCCTCGCGCAACGGCAATGCCAGCCAGTCCTGCTTGACCAGTAATTCCCGGGCGGGCGTGGCTGTCATGATCTCCGCTTCGACCTCTTCGAGCGAGATGTCCTCGCCGGTATCCGACAGCAGCAGGCGCCGGACGAGGTTCTTGAGTTCATGGACGTTATCCGGCCACGGGTAGTTGCGGAGCCGGTTCTGCGCCGCGACGCTGAAGCGCCGGAACGTCAGGCCTTCGGCGTCGACGAGCTTGTCCACGTAGTAGCTCAGCAACTCGGGCACGTCCTCGGCGTATTCGCGCAGGGGCGGAACGCGCAGTTTGAGCACGCTGAGTTGCGAGACCAGGTCGCGACGCAGTTCGCCTGCCTCGATGCGGGCCTCGTAGTCCGGAGTCACCGTGGCGACGACGCGTGTGTCGGCCCTGATTGGCTGACTGCCGCCAATGCGAGTAAAGCGGCCGCTGTCCAGGATGCCAAAGAGGATCTTCTGCGCCTCGTCGCCGAGGTCGGTCAGCTCGTCGATGACCAGCGTGCCCCCTTCCGCCCGCTCGAACGCGCCGGCCACGATCTCACCGTCCTCTTCGGTGCCGAGCAGCTGTTCGGCCGCGTTAGCATCCGTAACCGACGCCGCCGTCAGGATCGTCAGGGGCTCGTCGGCACGCCGGCTCAGGCCGTGCATGTAGCGTGCAAACGCTCCGCGGCCGGTCCCCGGTTCGCCACTGATCAGCACCGTGCCGTCGTGCCGCGCATATTGTTGTACGCGGTCGCGCAGTCCCTGCATAAGCTTGCTGCGGCCCACGGGCGCAAGCAGCGAGGGCAACAGGTTGCGTGCTGCCTTGGCGTGCTTGCCTGCCGATACCAGCGCCGCTTCGACTGTGCGCAGCAGTTTCGCCAGCGACAGGGGCTTCTCGACGAAGTCGAACGCCCCGAGCCGCGTTGCCTCGACGGCCGTGTCGACCGTCCCGTGGCCCGACATGATGACGACGGGGCAGCTGAGTTCGCCGTTGTCAGACCACTCGCGCAGCAGCGTGATGCCGTCCGTGTCCGGCATCCAGATGTCGAGCAGGATCAGGTCGAATCGTCGCTGCGCGCGCGCCGCCCGGGCCTCCTGCGCATCGGCCGCGCAGGTGACTCCGTAGCCTTCGTCGGTCAGAATTTCCTTGATCAGGTCGCGAATGTCGACTTCGTCGTCGACGACCAGTACGTGCGCATTGCTCACGCTTGTTCCCTCCTCCTTTCGGCGCGTCCCGGCGCCTTCGTTATCATCATCTCGCGGGCCGCCTCATTGAGCGGCAAGCGGATGCTGATCATCGCTCCCCCGTCGGAACGATTCGCGGCACGAATGGTGCCGACGTGTTCTTCCACCAGCTTCTTGACGATCGCAAGCCCGAGGCCCGTACCCTTGGGCTTGGTCGTCACGTACGGATCGAAAACCTGGCCGACGGCGCCCGCCTGGAATCCCGGCCCGTTGTCTTCGACCTTGATTTGCGCCATGTCGACGCCGTCGATCTCGGCGGCACTGACATGCACTTCGATGCGGGCGTCTTCCGTGTTCTCGAGCGCTTCTACGGCATTACGAAACAGGTTATGCAGCATCTGCCGCACGCGGCCCATATCGGCCTCGATCATGGGCAACGTCGGATCCGAACTCAGCACGAATTTCACCTCGCGCTCCTGCGCGCGATACAGGTCGACCACTTCGTGCACGAGTTTGTCGAGATCGAAGCGTGCGATATCAATGTCGGGCGCACGCGCGTAGTCGCTGAATGCGTTGACCATTTCCTTCATGGCTTCAACCTGCTGCACGATCGTATGCGTCGCGCGATCGAGCACCTGGGCCTCGTCCTCGGGCATCGACTGCAGGTACTTGCGCCGCATGCGCTCGGCGGACAGCTGGATCGGCGTCAGCGGGTTCTTGATCTCGTGTGCCAGGCGCCGGGCGACTTCACCCCAGGCCGCATCCCGCTGTGCCTGCAGCAACCCCGTGATGTCGTCGAAGACGACGACGTAGCCGGCGGCATTATCGTCATCGCCGGGCAATGCCGTGCACGCACAGGTGAGCACGCGCCGACCGACCTCGCCGCGCAGCACGATCTGTTCGCGCCACTCGGTCTCGCCGCTGTCGAGGTGGACCCGGGCCACGTCGACGAACTGTTCGAGCAGGGGGTTTCGCCTGGCCACGTCTTCGAGCTTCTGCCCCCCCTGCTGCTCGAGGTCGACTCCGAGGATCGTCCCGGCCGCCTGGTTCGCATTGCGAATGGTCAGGTCCCGCTCGAGTGCGAGCACGCCGGTGGACAGGCGCGCGAGGATCACCTCGAGATTGGTCCGCTCGGCCTCGACGAGCGCCTGGCTCAACGAGGCCTCGCGACGTGCCGTCGCGAGGCGCTGGGTCATGTCGTTGAAGGAGCTGACCAGGAAGCCGATCTCGTCGCGTGACGGGGTCGGCAGGCGCGTGTCGAAATCGCCCATGGCGACCGCACGCGTGCCGGCGACGAGGTCCTGAATCGGCGCCACGAGCCGCCGCGACAACAGGAAGGCGCCATAGATGGCGGCCAGCAGGCTGAGCAGCAGGACAAAGGCCAGCGTAACGGTCAAAAGATCCTTCAGGTCCTCGCGGAAAAAGACCAGCTGCTGGTACTCCTGGTACGAGCGTTCGACGCTGCCCACCATCTCGGCCAGCCGGTCGGCGACCGGAAAGTAAGCCTGGACGACGCGTGCTTCCCGGGCGCGCCCGACGCGGTGCCGGAAAATAATCGCGGTGCGGACCTCTGCGCCGCCGTCGGCCAGGGATTCGAGGCTGACGAACGGGCGCCCCTGCTGCATCTGCAGGATCACTTCCCCGGTCAGCGGCTTGGGCAGACTCGCCGTCGCGCTGTTCGAACTCGTCGCGAGCACGGTGTTGTTGGCGCCGTACAGCGTCATCTCGCTCGCTCCGGCCTGCCGCCGCAACGTGCCCAGTTCGAACACGGCCTGGCTGTCCACGATCATCGACAATTGCTGCGCCGCCGCCTGCGTGGCCTCGAGGTTGCGCCGCTTCTGCAACTCGAGCGCGGCGCGGCTCAGCTCCAGGGCGTTGTTGAGGCCTTCCTCGACTTCGACGTTGAACCAGCTGTCGATGCCGCGATTGATGAACTGCGTGGAGAAATAGAACACGACGAGCAGCGGCAGTACGGCGAGGCCCACGAACATGCCGACCATGCGGGCCTTGAGCTTGCTCCCCGGGACGTCCCGGCGGTAATCGCGGGCGAGCCGCGCCAGGTTGCCGATCAGCAAGGCGAGCAGCAACACGCCCCCCGCTATGTTGATCGCGACGATGACGTCCTGGAGCCGGTCGAAATCGTCCGTCTTCTGCACTGTCTGGGTCAGCAGGAACAGCGCCGCGCCCGCGAGACCGACCCCGGTTGCCGCGATCAGCACGTAGAATGCGCGTTTCAGTGTTCGAGTGACCATTCGAACCATTCGCTTTGGAGCTGCCACTGGCCGCGCCAGAAGAACAGGATGCGCAGGGCCAGGGGGTACTGCTCCATGTTGAGCATCGCCCTGATGCGAATGCGATACTCCGAATCCTCGTCCAGCACGGCGTCATCGATGATCGGCAGCCCCTGAATGCGGCCGAGGCTGTTCAGTGCGGAATAGAGTGTCGCGAACGAGTCCTGATCGTTGATATTGAGGTTGCGGACGATGTACCGCTGACTGACCGGCGAGTACTCGAGTTCGTAACGAACGGCGAGTTCGGCCTCGAGATCGTCCGGAAACAGCCCGCGCACCCGGATCACTTCGATCTGCAGCTCGATGGTCAGCGTCACGCCGCTCTCGAGCGCCTGCAGTGCCTCGGATGACAGCACGAGCTGCAGGCGCGCGTCGAGCGCGTGCACGCCGTCGACGATTTGCGTCGACGCCGAACGAACCTCGAAGTAGCCCTCGCGCTCGACGTCGTCCTGTGCCAGCCCCGTGCCGAGTACGAACAGGCCCAGCACCGCCAGCAACGAGTGCCGGAGGGTCTTGCGTTTGATTCTTGCGCGCCGCGGAATCATCGTGCCGTTCAGGAGACCTTCTTGGCGAGACATGCGTAGTAAAAGCCGTCCATGCCGGCCGTACCGGGCAGAACCTGGTAGCCACATGCCTTCCTGCGCATTACATCGCGGATGTTGTTATTTGGCAACACGGCATCCTCCTCCGCGGCGCTTTCCGATTCGAGAAAGCGCCGCACCACGTCCTCGTTTTCCGCCGCCAGCACCGAACACGTTGCATACAGCAGGCGCCCGCCGGGCCGCAGCAGCTGCCACAAGGCCACGAGCATACGTCCCTGCAGCGCGCTTAGCTCGCCGATGTCGTCGGCCCGTCGCAACAACTTGATGTCCGGATGTCGCCGGATGACGCCCGTCGCCGAGCACGGCGCATCGAGCAGGATCGCATCGAACGGTTCCGCATCCCACCACTCTCCCGGTTTCGATGCATCGCCGCAGACAATCGTTGCACCGAGTCCGAGGCGGTCGTGATTTTCCCTGACCCGCTCGAGGCGCGTGGCGTCACTGTCGAGAGCGGTCAGGTCGAAACCCGCGCCGCCGAGTTCGAGCAGGTGCCCGCTCTTGCCACCCGGGGCAGCGCAAGCATCCAGAGCGCGTCGCGGTGCATGCGCCATCAGCCAGCGTCCGGCGATCTGCGCGGCCGCATCCTGCACCGACAACTCACCCGCGGCAAAACCGGGCAAATCGGCGACAGCTTGCGGTTCTGCCAGCCGCAGCGCATCCGGCACGCCGTCCTGCAATGCGGCAGCGCTGCCGGCGTCGGCCAGCCGGTCGCGGCACGCGGCAGCGCCGCCCCGCGCCGCGTTGGCGCGCAGCCACATCGGTGCCTGTGCATTGTTGGCGGCGAGAATGGCCTCGGCGTCGGCGGGCCAGTCTTCCCTGAGTCTCGCTATCAGCCAATCGGGATGATTCCAGCGCGCGGCCTCGCTGCGTGGCTCCGCAGCCGCCATCTGCTCGCGCTGAAAGCGCCGCAGACAAGCGTTGACGACCCCGGCGAGTTTCGGCCGCCGCAGAACGCGTGCCGCCTCGACGGTCTGCGATACCGCGGCGTGATCGGGCACGCGCGTGTCGGTCAGCTGGTAGAGCCCGATGGCAAGCAACGCGTTGACGACGCGGTCACGCCGTTTGAACGGGCGCTCGACCAGCCCGTCGATCCACTCCTGCAGGCGCCAGTGGTAACGCAGCACCCCGAACGCCAGCATTCGCAGCAGCGACCGGTCGGCCGGCGGCAATTGCATCTCGTGCGTTGCGATAGCGGCGTCGAGCGACTGTCCTTTTGTGACGACGGCGTCGACGACTTCGGCAGCGACTGCCCGTGTGCGTGCCCCGGTATTTGCCATCTTCAGTCCAGTCGCTTTCCTGTAAGGTCAAGCTGGGCGGCAAACTCTTCCGACGCCACGCGCCGTTTTCCCGGCAGCTGCAGCTCCTCGAGGCTGAGCGCCTCCTCGCCGCAGGCGACGAGGACGGCACCGCGATCACACCGCAATACGGTTCCCGGCGCAGCGGACCCGGTCACGGCGGCCGCCTGCCAGATCTTCAAGCGCAGCGGCTCGGGCTCGGTCGCGACGAAACAAAAGGCGCCCGGGAAAGGGTTGTAGGCGCGGATTCGCCGGGCAATCTCTGTCGCCGCGAGGGTCCAGTCGATACGGGCATCCTGCTTGTCGATCTTGGGAGCATAGGTTGCCCGCTCGTCGTCCTGGGGGGTCGCCTCGAGCCGGCCCGCCACGATATTGTCGAGCTCGTCGAGCAGCGTGCGCGCGCCGAGCGCGGCCAGGCGATCGTGCAACTCGCCGGCCGTCTCGTCATCGCCGATCCGGATTGCTTCGCTGTGAAATACCGGGCCGCAGTCGAGCCCGGCCGTCATCGCCATCAGGCTGATCCCGGTCTGTTGATCGCCGGCGAGGATTGCGGCCTGGATCGGTGCCGCCCCGCGCCAGCGCGGCAGGATCGATGCATGGACGTTCAGGCACCCGTGCGTCGGAACGTCAAGCACGTCCTGCGGAAGGATCAGGCCGTAGGCCGCGACGATCAGCAAATCGGGATCGAGTGCGGCAAAGTTCCGGACGGCCTGCGCATCGCGCAGGGTCGCGGGTTGTTGCACCGGAATACCCTGTTCGACGGCATAGCGCTTGACGGGGCTCGCGGTCAGCTTCTTGCCACGACCGGCGGGCCGATCCGGTTGGGTGAGGACGGCTACGGGAACGTGGCCGGCTTCGACCAGTGCCCGGAGCGAGGCGAGCGCGAAGTCCGGCGTGCCCGCGAAAACGATCCTGGTCACATCGCGATCGCCGCGTGACGACGTTCCTTCTCGAGCTTTTTGCGGATCCGCTGCCGCTTCGCTTCGGACAGGTAGTCGACGAACAACTTGCCCTCGAGATGATCCATTTCGTGCTGGATGCAGACCGCCAGCAGGCCCTCGGCCTCCATCTCCCGCTGCTCGCCGTGGCGATCCAGGAATCGCACGCGGATGTGCTGCGCGCGTTCGACCTCTTCGTAATAACCGGGCACAGACAGGCAGCCCTCGTCCGTCACGGTAACGCCGTCCTTCTCGAGGATCTCGGGGTTGATGAGGACGTGCGGCTCCGTCTTGTCCGGTGACACGTCGGCAACCAGCAGGCGCTGGTGAACATTGACCTGGGTCGCCGCGAGGCCGATGCCGGGCGCTTCGTACATGGTCTCGAACATGTCGTCGATCAGCGTACGCAGTTCGTCATCCACGGAATCGACCGGGACAGCCCTGGTTCGGAGCCTGGGATCGGGAAATTCGAGAATATTGAGTTTTGCCATAATTTCGGACACCCAGGGGGGTATCATTTTCGTGTAAGTTGCTACAAAAACGACCTAAATGTTTGACTTTATTGAATAAGATGTCAGACTAGGTCGCGCGAAAGCGTCCCCTTCGGAACGCTCCCGGCGCCGGAAATGTGACGTAATTAGCAGCCTCGGCCGCACCGGGACGACATAGTATAGCAACGCCTTGAAAGTACTGGCCTAAATCGAATTGTATCCAGGGAGTCCTCGCGACATGTCACTCAGCAAGATTAGCCTGAAAACCGGCCTGCGGCTGTCCGCTGCTACATTGGCCCTGACGCTGGTTGCCTGCGGCGGTAATCCGCCCGTCTATGAGAGCGAGGCGACGGCGCCGGTCGCGACGCCGCCGGCAGCGGCGTCGCCATCATACCAATCCTCTCGGGACAACCCGCAGCAAACGACTGCCTACGAACCCGTCGTGGAGCGAGTCAGCGACCCCGTGCCGCTGGCGTCGGGCGCTCCCAACGAATACGTCGTCCAGGTCGGCGACACGCTCTGGGACATCGCCGGGACGTTTCTCAAGGATCCCTGGTTCTGGCCGGAAATCTGGTACGTCAACCCGGACATCGTCAACCCGCATCTCATCTACCCGGGTGACGTGCTGGGCCTCGGTTACATCGACGGCCAGCCGCGCATCACGAACGTACGCGCATCGACCTACCGCCTGTCTCCGCAGGCACGGGTAACGCCGTTGACCGAGGCGATCACGAGCATCCCCTACGAAGACGTTGCGGCGTTCCTGAGTTCCGGCGTCGTGCTGGAGAAGTCCCAGGCCGAGGCCCTGCCGTACCTGGTGGCGGCGCGCGGCGACCACCTGATCGCTTCCGCGGGTAACGAGATTTACGTGCGCGGCATTCCCGACAACTATCCGGGCAGGCGCTACACGGTCGTCCACGTCGGCGAGCCGCTGCGCGACCCCGACGACAACCGGCTGATCGGTTACCAGGGCATCGCTGTGGGTGACGGCACGCTGCGACGCGGCGGCGATCCTGCGACGATCGCCCTGACGGACACGAGCCAGGAAGCCATTCCGGGTGACCGCCTGCTTCCCGAGGTCGTCGACGTCCCACTGAATTTCTTCCCGAGTTCGCCGAGTCGTGCGATTGAGGGGCGCATCGTCTCGGTCGTTGGCGGCGTCACGCAGATCGGTCAGTACCACGTCGTGGTACTCAACCGTGGCGCCAGCGACGGCCTGTCGGCAGGCCACGTGCTGAGCGTCTGGCAGACGGGCGAGGTCATCGACGATGACATCGAAGGCGGGTCTGTTCGTCTGCCCGACGAGGAAGCGGGCACGATCATGGTCTTCAAGACCTACGACCGGATCAGTTACGGCCTCGTCATGGAAGCAACCCAGGCGATCCACGTCGCGGACACGGTGCGTAATCCAACCTGATTGCGGTAATTCCCGCGACTTGATCGAGTTTCGGCGGCCGCCCGAATCGGCGGTCGTTGTATCATGCAGGTATGAATCACGAGGCCTGGCTGCGGCTGGCAAATGCCCGGGTAACCGCTGCGGAGTATGACGCGCTCAGGGAGCGCTGCGGCGACATCGACAACATCGTCAGCAAGAGCAGCAGTCACCTTGCCGGCGCCGGGCTGTCCACCGACAAAGCGGCGGCGATCGCCAATCCGGACGCACCCCTGCTGCAGCGCTGCCTCGACTGGCTGCGGGACGAGCCCCACCATATCCTCTGCCGGGGCGAGGACGGCTACCCGGAGCTGCTCGCGGAGATTCCCGGCGCCCCGCTAATGCTCTACGTCAACGGCGACCCCGATGCGCTGCAATTCCCGGCGCTTGCGATCGTCGGCAGTCGCAACCCTACCCGGGGCGGCATCCGCAACGCACGGGATTTTGCCCGGCACCTCGCCGGCCAGGGGTTTGCCGTGGTCAGCGGCCTCGCCCAGGGCATCGACGCGGCGGCCCACCGCGGTGCGCTGGACGCCGGCGGCAAAACGATCGCCGTGCTCGGTACCGGCATCGATCGTGTCTACCCGGCGGGCAATCGCGACCTCGCGCACGAAATAGCCGCCACCGGCGCCATCGTGTCCGAATACCCGCTCGGCGCAGCGCCCCAACGCCGGCATTTTCCCGAGCGCAATCGCCTGATCAGCGGCCTCAGCCTCGGCACGCTCGTCGTCGAAGCCGCGCGACGCAGCGGATCGCTGATCACGGCCCGCCTCGCGGGTGACCAGGGCCGGGAAATATTTGCGCTGCCGGGCTCGATACATAATCCCCTGTCACGGGGCTGTCACGCACTGATTCGCCAGGGTGCCAAGCTCGTGGAAAACGCGGGCGATATCCTCGCCGAACTGCAGCCGCTCGTCGGCCACATGCTGGAGGCGACCAGCGATACGCCGCCGACGCCGCACCTCCCCGCAGACGTGGACGGGGACTACGCGGCGCTGCGCAAGGTACTGGGCCATGATCCCGCGACCATCGACGAACTGGCCAAGGATTCCGGATTGACGATCGAGCAGCTTTCCTCCATGCTCCTGATTCTGGAGCTCCATGGAGAAGTGGAGTCATTGTCCGGCGGACGATACGTAAAGAAGGAGTCGCTCCAGGCATGAAAGAAAACGTTCTCGACGTACTGATGTATCTCTTTGAAACGTACGTCGATGCCGAGGAAGATCCCGAACCCGACCAGAACGAACTCCGCAGCGAACTCGCCCGCGCCGGCTTCGGCGACATCGAGATCGAGCGCGCGCTGGACTGGCTCGACGGGTTGACGGATCAGCAGAAATGCCTCAACTACGGCAGTCAGACGGCGCATGGAACGCGCATTTACAGCGATTTCGAGCTCGAGCGACTCGACGTGGGCTGCCGGGGATACATTACTTATCTCGAGCAGATCGCGATCCTGTCGCCGCCGCAGCGCGAGATCCTCATCGATCGCCTGCTGGCGCTCGAATCGACCGACATTGACGTCGAGCAGATAAAGTGGGTCGTGCTGATGGTCCTGTTCAGCCAGCCCGGGCAGGAGCTTGCTTACGCTCGCATGGAAGACCTCGTATTCGAGGAAGAATCCGAAGTCGTGCACTGATCTCGTGACACGGATTCCTTGACACGTCGCTGTCAAGTATGTCATTCAACCGCGGCACGAACCGCGGTTTTTCTTTAATAAAGGTGCAAATGTCGAACAATCTCGTCATTGTCGAGTCGCCCGCCAAGGCGAAAACGATCAGTAAATACCTTGGCAAGGACTTTGATGTCATGGCCTCGTACGGCCATGTCCGTGACCTCGTGCCCAAGGAAGGCGCCGTCGATCCCGACCAGGACTTCGAGATGAAGTACCAGGTCATCGAGCGCAACGAAAAGCACGTCAAGGCGATTGTCCGGGCACTCAAGAAGGCCGACGCGCTGTACCTCGCGACTGACCCCGACCGCGAAGGCGAGGCCATATCGTGGCATCTCATCGAATTACTGAAGGAGCGCAACGCGCTGGACGGCAAGCCCGTGCACCGTGTCGTGTTTCATGAGATCACAAAGCAGGCCGTCCAGGACGCGGTCGCGCATCCGCGCGGACTGTCCGGGGACCTGGTCGGCGCACAGCAGGCGCGCCGCGCGCTGGATTACCTCGTGGGCTTCAACCTGTCGCCGTTGCTCTGGAAGAAGGTGCAACGCGGCCTGTCGGCCGGTCGCGTGCAGAGTCCCGCCCTGCGCATGATCGTCGAGCGTGAGCTCGAAATCGAGGCGTTCACGGCGCGCGAATACTGGTCCATCGAAGCCGATGTCAGCAAGAGCGAGCAACCCTTCGTGTCACGGCTCGTGCAGTACCGGGGCGAGAAGGTCGAGCAGTTCAGCTTCGAGAACGAGGACAGTGCCCGCGAAGCCGAGAAGACGTTGCTCGATGCGGCGAACGGCGAACTGCTGACGCAGAGCGTTACCAAGCGCCAGCGCCGCCGCAACCCGGCCGCACCGTTCACGACCTCGACGCTGCAGCAGGAGGCGTCACGCAAGCTCGGCTTCAACACGCAACGCACGATGCGTGTCGCGCAGAAACTTTACGAGGGCATCGAACTGCCGGGCGAGGGCCAGGTCGGCCTGATTACCTACATGCGTACGGACTCGGTCACGCTCGCCGATAGTGCCGTTGCTGAAATTCGCGACGTGATCGCCGAACGATACGGCAAAGAGAACGTCCCCGACGAGCCGCGCAAGTTCAAGAACAAGTCCAAGAATGCCCAGGAAGCGCACGAGGCTGTGCGCCCGACGTCGGTCGCCTGGGTACCCGATGACATCCGTTCGTCGCTCGACGATGATCAGTACAAGCTGTACTCGCTGATCTGGAAGCGCACGATGTCGTGCCAGATGGTGCCTGCCGTTTTCGACACGGTTGCGATCGAGTTTGCTGCCGGCGACCCGGCTGCAGGGCACCGTTTTCGCGCCAATGGATCGGTCCTGGTGGAGCCCGGCTTCATCGCCGTATACACGGAGGGCAAAGACGATGCGGCGGATGACGACGGTGACCGACTGCTTCCAGAGATTGCCGAAGGCGACGTCATCAAGCTCGACGAGCTGCGCCCCGAGCAGCATTTCACCGAGCCACCGCCACGCTTCACGGAAGCCAGCCTCGTCAAGGCACTGGAAGAATACGGTATCGGCCGGCCCTCGACCTACGCCAGCATCATCGCGACGCTCAAGAACCGCGAGTACGTCGAAATGGACGGCAAGCGCTTCATCCCGACCGATATCGGCCGCATCGTCAATGGCTTCCTGACGGAACATTTCACGCAATACGTCGACTACGACTTTACGGCCAACCTGGAAAACGATCTCGACGAGGTTTCTCTCGGCCACAAGGACTGGGTGCCGCTGCTGGACCGGTTCTGGAAGCCGTTCAAGAAACTTGTTGACGAAAAGGAAGTGTCGGTCACACGTGAACAGGTCGCACAGGCCCGCGAACTGGGCACGGATCCGAAATCGGGCAAGCCGGTAACCGTGCGCATGGGCCGATACGGCCCGTTCGTGCAGATCGGCACCAAGGACGACGAGGAAAAGCCGAAGTTTGCCGGCCTGCGGCCCGGCCAGAAGATGAACGACATCGATCTCGAGACCGCGCTCGAGTTGTTCAAGCTGCCGCGCAAACTCGGCGAGACGCCGGACGGCCTGCCCGTCTCGGCCAGTATCGGCCGGTTTGGCCCGTACGTTCGTTACGGCGACAAGTTCGTGTCGATTCGTGGCGATGACGACCCCTATACGATCGAGCTGCCCCGCGCGCTCGAACTCATCGAGGAAAAGAAGATCGCCGATGCCAATCGCATCATCCTCGACTTCGAGGAAGACGGCATCCAGGTGCTGAACGGCCGCTACGGGCCGTACATCACCGACAAGAAAAAGAATGCGCGTGTGCCGAAGGATCGCGAGCCGAAGTCGCTGACACTCGACGAGTGCAAGGAGCTGCTCGCCGCCGCACCCGAGCGCGGCCGGCGCGGCAAGAAAAAGACCGCGACCAAAAAGAAGACCGCAAGCAAGAAAAAGACGAAGAAGAAGAAAAAGAAGACGGCGAAGAGAAAAGCCAAGAAGAAGACCGGGAAGAAATGAAGCCTTTGTGGTACGCGGCCGATGTGCTGCTTCGCGGCGGCGTCATCGCGTACCCGACCGAAGGCGTATACGGCCTCGGTTGCCTGCCGGACGATCTGCAGGCCGTCCGGCGGATCCTCGCCATCAAGCACCGGGACGCAGCCAAGGGCCTGATCCTCATTGCCGCCAACGCTGCACAGTTCGACGGCTGGATCGAGCTTCCCGGCGCCGGGACGCTCCCCGAACCGGATCCCGGGTCCCCGGTTACCTGGCTCGTGCCACCGGGCCCCCGCGTAGCACCGCTACTGCGCGGCGAACACCCAACGATTGCGGTTCGCCTGACCACCAACCCCGTCGCCCGGTCACTGTGCGAGGCAGTCGATGCGCCGCTCGTCTCGACCAGCGCCAACCTGAGCGGCAAGCCGACGGCGCGCAATGCATTCGTCTTGCGGCGCCAGTTCGCAGACGTTGTAGACTACATCGTCCCCGGCGACTGCGGCCCGGCCGATGGCCCATCCGAGATTAGGGACTTTACGAGCGGCGAGACGATCAGGCCCCGGGCATCATGAGCAATATCGACGACGTCATCCACTATCTCACCAACCTGCAGAACCGCATCTGTGCGGAACTCGAAACCCTCGACGGAGACGCCAGGTTCGCGCGCGACACCTGGGACCGGCCGGACGGCGGTGGCGGCGAGAGTCGCGTCCTGACCGATGGCAGCGTATTCGAGCAGGCGGGTGTCTCGTTTTCGCACGTGTTCGGCAAGGAGATGCCGCCTTCGGCGACCAAAAGTCGCCCCGAACTCGCGGGCAAGGCATTCCAGGCGACCGGCATCTCGCTGGTGCTGCATCCGCGCAATCCCTACGTGCCGACGACGCATGCCAACTTTCGTTTCTTCACGGCCGGACAGAGAAAGCCCGTCTGGTGGTTCGGCGGCGGTTTCGATCTGACGCCCTATTACCCGTTCCACGATGACGTCGTGCACTGGCACACCGTAGCCAAATCGGTGTGCGATGAATTCGGCGAAGACCTCTATTCGCGTTACAAGAACTGGTGCGACGAATACTTCTACCTCAAACACCGCGGCGAGACGCGGGGCGTCGGTGGCCTGTTTTTCGACGACGTCAACGAACCGGGATTCGACGAGTGTTTCGAATTTGTCCGCGCCGCCGGGGACGGCTTCCTGCGGGCGTACAAGCCGATCGTCGAACGGCGCGCCAGGCATCGTTATGGCGACCGGCAACGCGACTTCCAGCAATACCGCCGTGGGCGCTATGTCGAGTTCAACCTGCTCTACGATCGCGGCACGCTGTTCGGTCTGCAATCGGGCGGACGCACCGAATCGATTCTCATGTCCCTGCCGCCGATCGTGCGCTGGCGATACAACTGGTCCCCCGAGCCCGGCTCGCCCGAAGAGAAGCTTTACACGGACTATCTCAGGCCGCGTGACTGGCTACTCGCAACCTGATATCCATGGTAACGTCCGCGTATGTCGTGGATAGAAGAAATCGACGTCGACGAGGCTGAAGGAAAGCTTGCTGAAAACTACGCCCGGATGATCGATCAACGGGGCAAGATATCCAATATCCTCAAGGTCCACAGCCTGAACCCGGACGCGATGCAGGATCATCTCGCGTTTTACATGACGCTGATGTTCGGCAAGTCCGGACTTTCCCGCCTCGAGCGCGAAGCCGCGGCCGTTGTCGTGTCGGCCAGCAATGAATGCGAATACTGCGTCAACCACCACACGGAAGCCCTGCGTCATTTTCTCGATGACGAGGAAACTCTCTACCTGCTCGCGTCGGCCGACGGCCTCGAGACCCTGGAACCCCGGCTCAGTAACATCGTTCGTTACGCCGAGAAGCTGACGACGGCGCCGAGCGCCATGACCGACACCGATCTCGGCGAGTTACGCGCCGAGGGCCTGTCGGATAAGGACATTCTCGACCTGACGCTGATCGTCGGTTACTTCAATTTCGTCAACCGCGTTGCCATGGGGCTGGGCGTCGAATTCTCCGATGACGAAAAGGCCGGCTACCTGAACGACTGACGTCATGTTGAATGCCCGACTCCTGTTGCTCTGCAGCCTCCTGACCGCCCTCACCGGGCCGGCTGCAACGGCGGCACCGACGATGCGCGACGCGGGCGATGTGGCGGTCCGCCTTGCGGGCGAAGACGATCCGACCGCCACCAAGGTCTATATCGTGCAGATGCGCGCGCCGGCCGCTGCGGAACGGCAGGCGGCTGTTGCCAGGCGGGCGCTCGGCCGCACCGTCGGCACGCCGCGTCTTCGCTTCGACAAGGAAAACCCGGAGGTCCAGGCCTACGTCGCCCGGCTGGGGGACGAACAGACCCGCGTAATCAACAAGGCCGGCGCGCGCGTCGAGCGGATTTACAGCTACCGATACGGTCTCAATGGTTTCGCTGCGCGCATGACGCCGGGACAGGCAGCGAAGGTCGGGCGCCTGCCCGAAGTACTCAACGTCTGGGAAGACGAAGTGCGCCCGCTCGCGCTCCGTCACAGCCCGACGTTCCTCGGCCTGTTCGACGGCGAGAACGGACTGCGCAGCGTAGAGGGACTGGATGGCGACGGCGTCGTCATCGGCGTGATCGACAGCGGCATCACCCCGGAACACCCAGCGCTGCAGGACACGCGGGAGGCCGACCGGCCGGGTGCCTGTCGCAGCAGCTGGGGCGATACGACATTGCTGGGCCGGTGGTTATGCAAGCGCTACCGGCGGCTGCCCGATGCGCCGGTCTTCGAGGAGCCCGAGAACTGGCGCGGCGAATGCGAGGCCGGCGAGCGCTTCACGGTCGAGGATTGCAACAACAAGCTCATCGGCGCACGCTGGTTCATCGACGGCGCGCTCGCTACCGGACCGATCGACGAGAATGAGATTCGTTCGCCGCGCGATGCCGACGGGCATGGCACGCACACGGCCACGACGGCGGCGGGTAACCGCACGCGCGCCTCGATCTTCGGCACGCTGATCGGGGATATCGAGGGCATCGCGCCCAAAGCACGGGTTGCATCGTACAAGGCCTGCTGGCTGCGGCCCGGCGATACCCGCGCAAGCTGCAATACCTCGGACCTCGCCAACGCCATCGATGCCGCGGTCGCCGACGGCGTCGACGTCATCAGCTATTCGGTCGGCAGTTCGCTGACCCGCACCACGGCACCGGACGACCTCGCCCTGCTGGCGGCGGCCAAGGCCGGTGTCATTGCCGTCGTTGCCGCAGGC